>NZ_JAHHTD010000035.1 GCF_020024835.1 Campylobacter sp.
CAAAAATTCCTATAAATTTTTAATTTTGATTTTAAGATTAGATTGTGTTAAGTGTATTAAAAATTTAATGTGAAATATTAAATTTTTTAGAAGCTTAAAGCACTATTTTTAGGTATTTTAAATACAAATTCACATTGTGAAACTCTTGTGAAATAATATGTAGAATTTTAAAGTCTTAAATTAAGCAGAGATTTATATTTATACTAGCTAAGTAATATATTTTAGATGAGAGTAAATAAGCATAAAGCTTATTTATCTCTTAAATTTAACTCATTAATTAATTTGATATAAGTTTGATAATCTTTTCTCTTAAGATAAGAGAGTAATCTTTTTCTTTGACCTACGAGTTTTAATAAACCCAAGCGAGATGAAAAATCTTTTTTATAGATTTTTAAGTGTTCTGTTAAATCTGAAATTCTAGTGCTTAAAAGAGCAATTTGAACTTCTGGAGAACCTGTGTCACCATTTTTTCTAGCAAATTTTGCAACAATTTCTGCTTTTTTAGCCGAATCTAAAGCCATAATAGACCTCCTGAGCGGTATTTTAATTATTTTGAGTTGTAATTATATATAAAAAAACAAAAATAAATCTGAAAGTAGTGGAGTTATTTTAAAGATTTAAAATTTTAAAAATTTATAATTTGAAATATGATTTTTTGATATAATACAACTTGAAATGTCTTAGATAAACTTAAAAATAACAATTATTTTAGGAAAAAAGTGGCTAGTATTTTAGTTATGCTTAAAAAATGAGGAGGAGCGGTATGTTATTTACAAAAGCTAGTGAATATGCCTTGTTATCTTTAATGCATATAGCAAAATCTCAAGATCCTCAAGATGTTGATGCTATGTCAAATGTTTTAGATATTCCAAAGAGTTTTTTAGCAAAAATTTTGCAGGTTTTAGCAAAAGACAATCTTTTAAAATCATTTAAAGGTGCAAAAGGTGGGTTTGTTTTAGTTAAAAATCCCCAAGAATATACCTTAAAAGAAATTGTTAATAGTGTAGAAAAAAAATCTACAAATGTTTTTGAATGTAGCAATGGTATATGCCCTTCGCACAAAGGTGATAATTGTAGTTTGATGCCAGTTTTAGTAGAACTTCAAAGTAAAATTGATGAATTTTTAATTACTATTACCCTAGATGATATTATGAGAAATAATGGCTAAAAAAAATATAATTAGCTTAGTTCTACCTTGGGTAGCACCACTTATTGCTCCAATTGTTAAAGTTAAGAGCTTAACTATCGTTGCCATAATAATTGCAATTTTAGCAATTATTATAGTTCCTTTGCCAAGTTTAATTTTAGATTTTTTTCTTGCCTTAAGTATTGCAATTTCTGTTTTGATTATATTGATATCTTTATATATACCTAAACCAACAGATTTAACAACTTTTCCTACTATGCTTTTAATCATTACACTTTTTAGACTTTCATTAAATATAGCAACTACGCGTATGATTTTGAGTGAAGGACATCAAGGTCCTGCAGTTGTGAGTGATATTATTGCTAGTTTTGGAGAATTTGTTGTAGGCGGAAATTATGTCATTGGCGTCGTTGTGTTTTGTATATTAGTTTTGATCAATTTTATGGTTGTAACTAAGGGTAGTACTAGGGTTTCTGAAGTTCAAGCTAGATTTACCCTTGATGCAATGCCAGGAAAACAAATGGCAATTGATGCAGATTTGAATGCAGGTTTAATTGATGAAAAAACAGCACGAGAAAGACGACAAGAAATTATAGCAGAGGCAAATTTTTATGGAGCAATGGATGGTTCTTCTAAATTTATAAAAGGGGACGCTGTTGCTGGAATTATCATTACAATAGTCAATCTTATCGGTGGATTTATGATAGGATATTTTCAACATGATATGGATCTTAAGCAGTGTGCTTCTACTTATACTATTTTAACCATAGGTGATGGATTGGTGTCTCAAATTCCTGGACTTATTACTTCAACTGCGACTGCAATCATCATTACTCGTGCTAGTAAAGATGAAGAAAATTTTGCTGAAGGTTCTATTAATCAGTTATTGGGTGAGTATAAAACCTTGCTTATTGTTGGTTTTATATTATTTATCTTTGCATTAGTTCCTGGTTTGCCACATTTATCTTTAGGTTTTATGGCTTTAGTATTTTTGGGACTTGGTTTTGTAATTAAACAAGTTCAAGAAGGTAAAATTCATTTTGATACTTCGATCAAGAAGAAAAATCAAGAAAATCAAGAAAAAGAAGAAGCAAAGCCTAAAAAAAGAAGTGAAGAAGAAATTTTGAAAGAAGAAGAAAATAAAATTGCTGATATTTTAAAATTAGAAATTTTAGAATTAGAATTGGGTTATGGTTTAATTAAGTTGGCTGAAAGTGAATTAACTGAGCGTATAAGATCAACAAGACGCAATATCGCTCAAAGCCTTGGATTTTTAATGCCAAAAATTAGAATTCGAGATAATTTACAATTAAAACCAAACGAATATACTTTTAAGCTAAAGGGTGTTGGTATTGCTAGTGCTGAAATTTATCCAGATAAGTATTTAGCTATGGATAGTGGTTTTATCACTGAACCTATAGAAGGAATAGCTACTAAAGAACCAGCTTTTAATTCTGATGCTCTTTGGATAGATGCTTCTTTAAAAGATGAAGCAACTTTAAATGGTTATATAGTTATTGATCCTGCAAGTGTAATTTCAACGCATATGAGTGAGCTTATTAAAGCTAACGCTGCTGAGCTTTTAACTAAACAAGAAGTCCAAAATTTACTTGATAAAATTAAAAATGATTATCCTATTGTGGTAGATGATTCTTTAAAAGTTGCAAGTATTAGTTTAATTCAAAAAGTATTAAAAGCTTTACTTAAAGAGCATATTCCAATTAAAGATATGCTTACAATTCTTGAATCAATTAGTGATATTGCTGAAGTTAGTAAAAGCTTAGATATGATCATAGAGCACGTTAGAGCATCTTTAGCTAGAGTGATTACAAATTTATATGTAGATGAAAAAGGAAATATAAGTTTTTATATTTTTGATGCAGCAACAGCAGCAAAATTGATGGAGCATGTGCAGTTTAAAGATGGAACTTATCATTTAATGATAAATGTAGCACAAACTGGAGCCTTGGTTGAAGCTTTAAAAGCTGAGCTTGCAAATGTAGCTAATACTAGAATAAAACCTTTCTTGCTTTGTGTTGAGCCACAACTTAGGAAATTTATTGCCGATATTTGTTCAAATTTTGGTATCAATATTACTGTGCTTAGTTTTGCAGAGATTGCTGAAAATACAAAATTTGAAACAGAAGGTATTATAAAAGTTGATGATTTATAAGGATAAAATATGAAAATTTATCATCTTTCACATACGGATTTAGATGGTTATGCTTGTCAGTATGTGGTAAATTTTTATTTTAAAAATTGTTTTTTTTATAATTCAAATTATGGAAAAGAAATTAGTGAAAATTTGAATGTAATTTTTAAAAATATTGAAGAAGATTTAAAAAATAACCCAAGCGAAGAATTTGTTATATTGATCACTGATTTGAATTTGAATTTAAACCAGTGTGAAGAGCTTCAAAAGCTTATTGATGGTAAAAAAATTAAGCTTTTGCTTTTAGATCATCATCAAAGTGGTCTAGAGTGTGCTTTAAAATATCCTTGGTATTTTTTAGATGATAAAAGATGTGCAACTAAAATAGTTTATGATTTTTTTTCTAGGTGTTATGGAAAAAACGATACTTTGGGTGATTTTGTTGATGTTGTTAATGCAGTTGATATTTGGCTTAGTGAAGATAAAAATTTTGAATTAGGTAAAGTTTTATTAGGTATGGTTGCGTCTGCAAAAGAGATTAATAGAGTGATGTTTATAAGTGAAAATATTGATTATATTTTTTATCTTTTTAATCAATCGCAAAAATATATTAAGAAAGAAAATTCTCATATTATTTTAGATAATGAGTTGCATAGTCTAAAAAAGTCTTTTTTTATAAAAAATAATGATGATACTTTGAGTAATTTAATCTCTAAATTTATAGTGGAAAGGCTAAATTTTAATAAAGATAAATTTAGTGTATTTTATGGAGGAAAAAAAGGCTTATTAACTTCAAATATAGGAAATACTTCAGTTATTGGAAATGATTTTTTAAAACAAAATTCTGATTTTGATTTTTTTGTTGATATAAGCTCTAGAAAAACATTGAGTTTTAGGGCAAATAATAAATTCGATGTTAGTTTAATGGCAAAAAATTTAGTTAATGGTGGGGGGCATAAAAATGCGAGTGGAGGATTTTTTTCAACTTATAAAGATAGTTCAAATTATGATTTGATTAAAGCTCAATTTAATGATTTAATTAAAAATAAAGAATTAAAGGAAGCAAATGAAAATAAATGATAATATTAAAGAGGAAATACAAGAATTGCAATATGAGTTGAGTATAGTGTTAGAAGCTATGCTTTTGTATGCTGGAGTTAAAAGAGAGAAAATAGAAAAAGCAATAGAATGTTATATTGATTGTATTGACGATGTTTGTTCTAAGAGCACAAAAGAAGGTGTTGATGAAATTTTAGAGGTAGTAAAATATCTTAAAAATCACCATAGTGATTTATTTGTATGAAATATTTAATTTTATTTTTAATAGTGTTTTATACCTATGCAGATATTTATGACACGCTAAATGAATTTGCATATAATAAAAAAAATTCTTCAAATATTCAGGCTAAAAATGTTTTGTTGATTGAGTTAATGCAAGATAATAAATCTTGTGTTGATATAATTTTAAATAAAAATAAGACTTATATTTTAAATAAATATGACGTTTGCAATAATATTGATGAAGATGCTTTAAAAAGATATCTTAATACAGACTTTGTAAATTTATATTTTAAAGATTTAACATTTATAAGAAAAGAAATTGCAGATATAAAAAATATTATGCGTGAAATTATGATTTATTATACTTTAAATCAAAATTTTCCTAAAAATATAGAAAAACTAAGTAAAAGTAAAAAAATCGATACCTTAAATTTAAATCCAAATACTGGTGGTCAAATTTTTTATAAGATAAATGATCAAACTTGCGTGATATTTGATTTATTTATCGATGAAAATTTACTAGCAAATTTTTATGTAATAGGTATTGAAAATCTAGACAAGCAATGCTTAGAATTAATATCATCTCCAGAATTTCAGGATCTATCTTTTACAAAAAAAGGAATGAAAAAATATAGATTAAAAAACTAATCTAAAAAGTTTAATATAATAAAATCTAAAAATTCTATTCATAGTCATCTTTTTCTTTTCTATATTTGAAAAGACATAGATATTAAGATCTTGTTTTTCTCTTAATGTTAAATTTTTCATCAAATTAAACCTTATTTAAATATTGCTAATGACATTATAGTATTTTAACTTTTAAAAAAGCTGAAGTGTATATTTCTATTTATATAAAATAACTAAATAAAGTTTAGTTGTATAAACTAAAGTATTTTAAATATTTTTATTTAAAAATACCTTGACATTGTAATACTAAATGTGTATAATAACACTTAGCACTCTAAAATATTGAGTGCTAATTTAAAATCAAGGTTAGTTGTGAATTCTTACAATAAGAAAGATTTAATTTTAAAAACTATTATTGAAACTTATTTAGATAACAATATGCCAGTTGCTTCTAACGGATTAAACGATAAGGTTAGTATCCCAGCTTCTACCATAAGAGTTTATTTTAAAAAATTGAGTGATGAGGGAATTTTAACTCAATTACATATTAGTGGTGGAAGAATTCCTACTACTAAAGCTATGGAAACTTATTGGAGAAATTCGATATTTGAGGAAAGTTTGATTATAAAAGATATCCCGTTATTGAAATTTTTGTTAGATAAGTTTGAAATTTATGCTCTAGTTTATGGAGGAGATGAGTTGGTTTTAAATGAAATAAATGTAGTCAATGATAGATTTATCATACTTGATTTTAAATATAATGAATTGGTTTTAAAATTTAGTCAAGATACATTTTTGTTTGTTCAAAGATTGATTGGACTTGAATTAAAAGATATAGAAAATTTAGCATTTAGAGTAAATTTTGAAGAATTGCTAGAAAAGATTATTATGCTTAAACAAGCAATGATTTATTATAGATATAATGAAAGCAGGGCTTATCAAATTTACCAAAATGACAATTTTATTAAGCTTTTATCTCCAAAAATTGGTTTTTATTTTGATGAAAAATTAAAATTTGAACCTTTGTTTGAAAAAGGCTTTATGGGATTGAAATTTAAGAGTATATTTTTAGGAAAAGAGTCTAATATAATTTTTGCTGGAAGTGTATATTCTGATTTTAAAACTATGTTAAATATCATAAAGGAGGCCGCATGAGCGAGGAGATACAAAATGAAGAAAAACTTGAAGAAATAAAAGAGGATACAGGAAGTGAAATTTCTGAATTTGAAAAACTTCAAAGAGAGTATGATGCATTAAAAGATGTTTATTTAAGAGCAAATGCTGAATTTGAAAATATAAAAAAGAGAATGGAAAAAGAGAAAATTTCAGCGACAATTTATGCAAATGAAGGTTTTGCAAAAGACTTGCTTGATGTTGTAGATGCACTTGAGGCAGCTGTTAATGTAGAGGCTAATGATGAAATTAGTTTAAAAATTAAAGAAGGTGTGCAAAATACACTTGATTTGCTTTTGAAAAAACTTGAAAAGCATATGGTTAAGATTATTGATGTTGATGGTGAGTTTAATCCAAATTTGCATGAAGCAATGTTTCATGTAGAAAGTGCTGATCATGAGAGTGGTCATATTGTTCAACTTTTGCAAAAAGGTTATATGATGAATGATAGAGTCATAAGATCAGCAAAAGTTAGTGTTGCAAAATAAAATTTAATAAAAAGGAATAAAAATGAGTAAAGTTATAGGTATAGATTTAGGAACAACAAATTCTTGTGTTAGTGTGTATGAAAGAGGTGAAAGTAAAGTTATCCCTAATAAAGAGGGTAAAAATACAACGCCTTCTGTTGTGGCTTTTACAGATAAAGGAGAAATTTTAGTTGGTGATAGTGCAAAACGTCAAGCGGTTACTAATCCTGAAAAAACTATATATTCTATAAAAAGAATTATGGGTCTTATGATAAATGAAGAAGCAGCTAAAGAGGCTAAAAATCGTCTTCCTTATCATATCACTGAAAGAAATGGTGCGTGTGCTATTGAAATAGCAGGTAAAATTTACACTCCTCAAGAAATTTCTGCTAAGGTATTAATGAAACTAAAAGAAGATGCAGAAGCATTTTTAGGAGAAAAAATAGAAGATGCTGTTATAACGGTTCCTGCGTATTTTAATGATGCGCAAAGAAAAGCTACTAAAGAAGCTGGAACTATAGCAGGACTTAATGTGCTTAGAATTATCAATGAGCCAACTGCTGCTGCTTTAGCTTATGGACTTGATAAAAAAGAAAGTGAAAAAATTGTAGTTTATGATTTAGGAGGTGGGACATTTGATGTTACCGTTCTTGAAACAGGAGATAATGTTGTAGAAGTTTTAGCAACTGGTGGTAATGCGTTTTTAGGTGGCGATGATTTTGATAATAAGCTTATAGATTTTTTAGCTAGTGAATTTAAGAATGAAACTGGAATAGATCTTAAAAATGATGTTATGGCCTTACAAAGATTAAAAGAAGCTGCTGAAAGTGCTAAAAAAGAACTTAGTTCAGCTAATGAAACAGAGGTAAATTTACCTTTCATAACTGCTGATGCAAGTGGTCCAAAGCATTTGGTTAAGAAACTAACTAGGGCTAAATTTGAAAGTATGATTGATAGTTTAGTTTCTGAAACTATTAGTAAAATCAATGAAGTTGTAAAGGACGCTGGATTGGAGAAAAGCGAGGTTAAGGAGATCGTTATGGTTGGCGGATCTACTCGTGTGCCTTTAGTTCAAGAAGAAGTTAAAAAAGCTTTTGGAAAAGAATTAAATAAATCAGTAAATCCTGATGAGGTAGTTGCTATAGGTGCAGCTATACAAGGAGCTGTTATAAAAGGTGATGTAAAAGATGTATTATTGCTTGATGTTACACCTTTATCTTTAGGTATAGAAACTTTAGGTGGAGTTATGACTAAAATTATAGAAAAAGGAACCACTATACCTACTAAAAAAGAGCAAACTTTTTCTACTGCAGAAGATAATCAAAATGCAGTTACTATAAATGTTTTACAAGGTGAGAGAGAATTTAGTCGTGATAATAAATCTTTAGGTAATTTTAATCTTGAAGGAATTCCACCTGCACCTCGTGGTATGCCACAAATTGAAGTAACTTTTGATATAGATGCAAATGGTATTTTAACAGTTAGTGCTAAAGACAAAGCAACAGGTAAGGCGCAAGAGATTAAAATCACAGGTTCAAGTGGTTTGAGTGAAGAAGAAATTAACAATATGGTAAAAGATGCAGAGCTTCATAAAGAAGAAGATAAAAAACGTAAAGAAGCAGTAGAAGCAAGAAATTCTGCAGATAGTTTAGTGCATCAAGTTGAAAAATCTTTAAATGAACTTGGCGATAAGGTGAGTGATGAGGATAAGGCTAATATTCAAAAGGCACTTGATGAATTAAAAGAAACATTAAAAAATGTTAATGCAAGCAAAGAAGAAATAGAAAGCAAAATGAAAGCATTGAGCGAAGTTTCTCATAAGTTAGCAGAAAATATGTATAAAAAAGAAGAAAAACCAAGTGAAGATAAAAAGAAAAAAGATGATGATGTCATTGACGCTGAAGTAGAATAAAATCATAAAGTAGGTTATACCTACTTTATGTATTTAGAACAATTTTCTTTAAAATAATTTTTATTAAGTCTTGCAAAATTGTCATCATTTGGAACTTTATAACATTCCATATATGTTTTTGTTTTTAATATTTTTATATAAAAACTTGGAATAGCAATATTATTTTGAATACGTTTTGGTTTATCTTCATAAAGGATTAAATTTAAGACCTCTAATTCTCCATTTTTCCTTGCTAAGTATCTTTCCCTTTGTTCAATTTTATTCCAAATTTTATCATTAATATCCTTTTTTTGAGGAGTTATATTGCTCATTAAGAAAGTGCTAAGTTGTGCTTGTGAGGTTGTATTCATAGATTGATTAGGGACTATATGACCTCTTGTATAACCACTTTTTTTATAATCTTTCCAATGAGTTCTATATTTTTTAGGTATATTAGTATCTTCTATAAAATTTGGGCGATTTTTGATATGCTGTTGATTTAAAATTTCAGCTTTTAGCTTATAAGCTATGGCTTTTGTGCCTTTGTAATTATAATCATAGCAATTAATATAATAATATTTATTCATCAATAATGAGCAATTTTTAAAATATTTATCAAAACTAGGATCAAGTTCATATTGTGTATAAGCAAAAGAATTTAGTGCTAGTATAGATAATATTAGTAATTTTTTCATGATAAAAGTTTTCTAACCATTTCATTTAATCTTTTACCATCTACACTTGATTTAAGTATTTTTTTTGCTTCTTTCATCAAAATTCCTTGCTCTTTTAATGATGTAATTTTTAGTGTCATAATTATTTTTTCAAGTTCATTTTTTAATTCTTCATCACTAAGTTGTTTTGGTAGATATTTGTTTAGAATTTCTATTTCTTGTAATTCTTTTTGCGCTAAATCTTCTCTTAAACCCTTATTAAAAGCTAAAGCAGCTTCATTTCTTTTTTTAATTTCACTTGCAATAATTTTATATATCCTTTCATTGTCAAGCTCAATTCTTTCATCAACTTCAATTTGTTTAAAGCAAGCATTTAGCGTTCTTAAAGTATTTCTTTTAAAATCATCTTTTTGACGCATAGCATCTTTGATATCCTCTAAAATTTTTTCTTTTAAATTCATAATATTCCTTTGTAATTTATATTTTTAAAATGAGCAATGCAAACACCCTCTCTGACTCCATCATCAACAACAATAAGTTTTTCTTTATCAAATAAAGCATATAAGAGTAATGCACCGGCAATTAAGTATTTTTTTCTACTTTCTCCTAGGTAAATTTTAGCCTTTTTTTGTTCTAAATTCCATATTTTTATAGCAAAGAATAAAAAATCTTTTGATTTAAGTTTTTTTCCATTAACGTATTCTTCTGAATAATTTATATATTTAATTCCTTGTTTATAAGCACAAAGTGTTGTTGGTATTCCTGAATTTAATGCAATGTATTGATTTTTTAAAGATTTTTTTGCAAATTTAACTTCTTCAAAAGATTTTAATATTAATTGTTTTAAATGAGGATGGAAATTAGAAAAATGCAGTTTTAATATTTTATTTTTTACAAATTTTAATTTATCTGGATTTTTTTTAAAAAAATTAACAAAATTGTTGTGTTTAGAAGATTTAAAAATATTTTTTTCATAAAAACTTATAATACCAAAATCATAACTTTTGCTAAATTTTGTATTGGTAATTTCACACGATGCTCCTCCTAAATCACAATAATTAAAATCTCTTCTAAAAAGATTGAGTTTTTTAAGTCTTTCTTGCATACCTAAAATACTCAAATTAGCTTCTGTATTTGCATCTATTAAAACAATTTTTAATCCAAATTCATCTTGAATTTTTTTAAAAATTTCTTTTGTATTTTTTGCTTTTCTAAATGCTGCTGTTGCGACAGCTTTTGCATTTTTTAAATCATAATTTTTTTTCTTTAGAGTGTTTAATGCAAAAAATAATTTTTCTATTGCTTCTTGATTAATATTTAAATTTTGCATATTCTTAGCAGCAGATATAATGAATTCTTCACTTTGCAATTTATTAAAATTTTTATCCATCAATACCGCTCTTAAAGTATTTGATCCTATATCTATTCCTAGCATAATAATACTCCTAAAAATAAAGTATAATATCTAAAAAAATATAAGGAAAACTTATGCTTTTAGGAGTAAATATTGATCATATTGCAGTTTTAAGAGAAGCTAGAAAAGTAAATGACCCTGATTTATTAGAAGCTGCGTTTGTAACTTCATCTTTATGTGATCAAATAACTATCCACGTAAGAGAAGATCGTAGGCATGCTAATGAGGACGATTTAAAAAATATTTTAAAATATTGTAAGTGTATTGTAAATCTTGAGTGTGCTCTTGATATGGTAGAGTGTGCATTAAAATACAAGCCACATCGTGTAACTTTAGTGCCAGAAAAAAGGGAAGAATTAACAACAGAAGGTGGTTTAAAACTTGATAATGATAAACTCAAAGAAGCTATTTTTTTACTACAACAAGCCCAAATTGAAGTTTCTTTATTTATTGATCCAAATTTAGATGATATTGAAAAATCAAAAGAATTAAATGTTGATTTTATAGAGCTTCATACAGGAGCTTATGCGAATATTTATAATGCTTTATATACTAATATCAATCAAACCTCATATGCTATTAATGGGTTGATACTAGAAAAAAATCAATTAGCAATACTTTTAAATGAAGAACTTATAAAACTTAAAAAGAGTGCAAAATTAGCTGATAATTTAGGAATTAAAGTTGCAGCTGGGCATGGATTAAATTATAAGAATGTAAAAAATATAGTAGATATTTTAGAAATTAAAGAGCTTAATATAGGACAAAGTATAATAGCACATTCTATATTTGTAGGATTAAAAGAGGCGATTTTACAAATGAAAGCTTTAATTAAAAGATGAAAAAAATTGCTATTAGTGTAGGAGATTTAAATGGTATAAGTATGCAAATTTTATTGCAAGCACATAAGGACCTTGTAAAAATTTGCGAACCTTTTTATTTTATTCACTATGATTTATTTATTAAAGCAAAAGATATTTTAAATATAAATTTAGACGAAGATATCAATATAGTTGAATTTTCATTTCAAGATAAAATAGAATTTATTTTGAAGCAAACAAATAAAAAATGTAAAATTTATACTTTCACTTATCCACTACAAAATAAAGTAGATATAAATTTTAATTTATATCCAGGTAGATTAAATGCTAAAAGTGGGGCATATTCTTTTTCTAGTTTTGAAGCTGCTAGTAAATGCGTTGGCCAATATCTAGATGCATTAGTTACTTTACCTATTAACAAAAAAGCTTGGAATATGGCTGGTATTTTATATAAAGGTCATACAGAGGCTTTGAGGGATTTTTTTAAAAAAGATGCTATTATGATGTTAGGTTGTAATGAGCTTTTTGTAGCTTTATATACTGAACATATAGCTTTAAGAGATGTTTTTATGCACATAAAAGCATTAAAACTTGCTCAATTTTTAGTTAATTTTTATCAATGCACTCATTTTGAACCAATAGGAGTTTTAAGTTTTAATCCTCACGCTAGTGATAATGGTGTCATAGGTGGTGAAGAAGAAAAAGAGATAAGAAAATCTATTAGAATGGCTAATGTTATTTTAAAAGATACTAGTTTGAAATTAAATGAACTTATAAATGAGGTATTTTTAAATGAAAAAGAGATGATATTAAGTAGCAAGAAAGATATTTTTCTTAAAGATCCTTTGGTTGCTGATACAGCTTTTACTCCTTTTGCTTTGCAAAAATGTAAATATTTAGTGAGTATGTATCATGATGTTGCTTTAGCGCCGCTAAAAGCTTTGTATTTTGAAAAAAGTATCAATGTAAGCTTAAATTTACCCATTATAAGAACTAGTGTTGATCATGGAACTGCATATGATATAGCATATCAGAATAAAAAGATAAATTTAAAAAGCTATATTCAAGCTGTAAAATCAGCCCTAGAATTTCTTAAAATCAAAGAAAAAAATAAGTAAAATACATTAAAATGATGATGGTAAAATTAATCCTGAAGGGGTATGTTTGAGTAGGGATAATGTGATTGCATTGTTTATTTTTATAGTTAGTATTGTATGTTTTTTTATATGGGGATATACTTATATTCCTAGTAATTTTATGATTTTATTTGCTCTTGCTAGTGCTTTTGGAATTTTTATGGCTTTTAATGTAGGAGGGAATGACGTTGCAAATTCTTTTGGAACTAGCGTTGGAGCTAAAACTATTACCATAAAACAAGCTTTAATTATAGCTGCTGTTTTTGAGTTAAGCGGAGCTATTTTTGCAGGTGCTTCTGTTACAAATACCATAAGAAGTGGCATAGTGATTTTACCTAATGATGTAAATCCTATGATATTTGTTTGTGTTATGCTTTCGGCTTTGTTAAGTTCTGGAATTTGGCTTTTTGTAGCAAGTAAAAAAGGACTTCCTGTATCAACTACTCATAGTATTATAGGTGGTATAGTTGGTTCTAGCATTGCTATGGGATTTATATTTTTTAATCAAGACCAAGCTTTTTTAATGGTAAATTGGAATGGTATTTATAAAATAGTTCTAAGTTGGATTATTTCTCCTTTACTTGGTGGATTAATGGCTTATTTAATATATGCTTATATAGATAAAAAAATTTTAAAACCTTCAATTGATATTAATATTAAGATTAAAATGATTAAAAAAGAAAAAAAAATTTTTAAAGAAGAATATTTTAAAAA
>NZ_JAHHTD010000036.1 GCF_020024835.1 Campylobacter sp.
CTTTTATTTTATGATTAAAATTATCTTTTAAATCACTTTTGTTTAAAACATAAATAATTTTTTTATTATTATCTTTTAATGTATCTAAAATTTGCTTATCTTCATCATCAAATTCTTTTGATCCGTCAAAAACTACTATGATAATATCTGCTTCATTGATACTTTCATAACTTAAATTTATACCAATTTTTTCTATTTCATCTTGAGCGTTTCTAATACCTGCTGTATCTATGATTTTAATAAGATGCGAACCTATTTTTAAATTTTCTTCGATACGATCTCTAGTTGTGCCTGCTGTGCTTGAAACTATAGCTCTATTATATGCTAGAAGTGAATTTAACAAAGAACTTTTTCCGGCATTTGGCTTACCAATGATTGCTACTTTAAAACCTTCTATCAAACCTTTTTTTCTCAAAGATATATCAACGATATCGCTTAAAAGCTTTGAATTTTTTTCACACATTTGGATAATTTGTTCTAGTAAATTTTGCGGTAAATCATCATCAGCATAATCAATACTAGTTTCGACAAAAGCTAAAGTTTTAACAAGATCAATTCTTATGGTATTTAAGAATTCATTTAAATCACCTTTTAAATTTTTTGCAATAATACTTGCTGCATTTGCTGATTTTGACATAATTAGATCTTGGATACTTATAGCTTTTAATACGTCCATTTTTCCATTTAAACAAGCTCTTTTGCTAAATTCCCCTGGATTAGCTAAGCGTATATTTGAGTTAATTAATTCATCAAGTAAAATTTCACTTAAAGCAAAACCACCATGTAAATGAAATTCTATTATATCTTCACCTGTAAAAGAATAGGGTGCTTTAAAATAAATTATTAAAGCTTCATCTAAAAAGTCTCCGTTATTCTTATAAATTTTGCATAAATGAGCATAACGTGGAGTTAATTCTTTTTTATGAGTAAATTTAAGAGCAATTTCTAATGCTCTTTTGCCACTTACTCTAATAATACTAATAGAACCTAAACCATGTGCTGTAGCTATAGCAGCTATAGTTTCATTCATTCACTTTTCTTCAAAAAATCATTTACAATGATAACTTTTTGACCATCATTATTTTTTATGGCCACATATTTATCAGGAAAACGTTCTCTTAATTTTTCTAATATATGTTTTAGCCAAATTCCTTCTAATTGCTTTGTTTGAACTCTACCAGTAGTTTCGATTTTTTCTATTAGTATTTTAAGATAGTTTTCCATAGCCTGAATTTGATTTTCTAAAAATTGAGCAACTTCAAGTCTTAATTGAATTTTGTATTTAGAATTAATCCAGTTATAAAGTAAATAAGAAAAAGCTTTATATCTATGAGCTTCTTTGCCTATAAGTAAGGCAGCGTCATTACCATCTAGTTTTATTAAAATGCAATTTTCATCCCACATTCTTATTTCTACTATTTTGATATCAAAATCAAAAGTTGCAAGTAGTGTATTAAGTGAAAATTTAATCTCATCAATAAAAAAGAATTTGTTATTTTCTTCATATGATTCTTTATGAAAAGAATTAAAAATAGCATCATCTTTAACCTTATAATACTCTCTTGATAAACTTGTTTCATTATTTGGTTTATTATATGTTGCTTTTTCTTTTTTTGTTTCTTGCTTTTCATAATTTTTATAATTTTGTTTATTGGAATGTTTTTTTATATTAGATTCTTGTAGAATTTCCTTTTTTTTATGATTTTTAACAAAAATAATTGCATTTTGTTTAAAAAGACCAAAAAAACCGGATCTAGAGTGTTGAATTACTTCATATTCTAAATCTACAACTGAACATTCAAAATGTTTTGATGCTTCAATGAGTGCTGTTTGTAAATCTTTAGCTTCTATGTTCATGTTTGGCTATTTCCTCTTGCTTATGATTTTTAAAAAGTTTATTAACAATTACTTGTTG
Source organism: Campylobacter sp. (assembly GCF_020024835.1). Taxonomy (GTDB): domain Bacteria; phylum Campylobacterota; class Campylobacteria; order Campylobacterales; family Campylobacteraceae; genus Campylobacter_D. The sequence goes on from NZ_JAHHTD010000036.1 coordinate 1,916, forward strand.
TATTAAAGAACAAAGGTTGTTTATACACCAATAAAGAGTTAGACCAGCTGGGAATGTTAAAAAGAAAAATGTAAAAATTAAAGGTAAAAATTTCATTATTTTTGCCTGCATAGGATCTTGTATAGTCATTGGTGTAATGAGTTGTTGGATAAACATTGTTATACCCATAAATATAGGCAATATAAACCATGGATCCATTACCGATAAGTCTGTGATCCAAAAAGCCCACGGAGCAGCTTTTAGCTCTATAGCATTAAGTAAAACCCTATAAATAGCAAAGAAAATTGGAATCTGTATAAGTATAGGCAAACATCCACTCATAGGATTTGCACCATGCTTTTTATATAATTCCATCATATGAATATTCATTTTTTGTGGATCACCCTTGTAACGATCTCTAATTTCTTTCATTTTAGGTGCTAAATCTTTTAATTTATTCATAGAAATCATTGATTTATAAGTTAATGGAAATAATATAATACGCACAATTAAGGTCATTACAACTATAGCCCATCCCCAATTTTTCATATAACCATGTAAGAAATTCAAAAATTCAAACATAGGTTTTGCTATGAAAGTAAACCAACCATATTCGACAATATTATCTAATCTTGGATCGATATTTCTTAAAATTTCATGTTCTTTTGAACCTATATAGCCACTTGCTTTAAAATCTTTATTGGCACTTGCAAAAACAATAGAATTTTCATTTGTGTCTTTAGTTACTACGACATTTAGAGGGTTTTCAAAATTATAAAATAAAACACTATAATAACGATCAAATGCAGACATCAAAGTAATATTTGAGAAATTTTCATCATTTTTTACATCACCATCTTCTAAGATATTGATTTTATCATTTTTATCAAGTAGTAAAGCTCCATGGACTGTGTAGCTATCTATTGCTATATTTGGACGATATCCAGGGGTAATAAAATAAGGCGTATTTTTACTTAAATTTACTTCTATGTCATAATTTCCATATTTATAAAAAGTAATCTTTTTAGTGATAATAAGATTGTCTAAGTGTTGAGTTAAAATAAGAGTATTATTTGTATCATTGACTTCAATATTTTTTTGACTTGCAGTATATGGGGTATTAAAAGCCTCTTGATTAATTACATTATCGCTAAATCTTAATTCTAATGGTAGAGGGGATAAAGAAGTATCCACTAGATTAATACTTTTGCCATTTTCATCTTTAAATTTTTGATCACTAAGATAAAATTTTGAAATTCTACCTAAAGAATCAATATGAGCTTGAAAATGCTCACCTTTAATTAAAGCTATTTCTTCTTTTTGATTTATAGCAAGCTCGGTTTTTAACATTTGTTTTGTATTGCTTGCTTGTGGAGCTGAATTGTTTTGTTCAATTTTTGTAATATTTTGCTCTATTTTTGGATTTTTTGGCATAAAAAAATAATCATAAACTACAAAAAATAAAAATGATAAAACAACAGCAATTAATATGCGTTTTTGTTGAGATAAGTTATCTGGCACGGATTGTCCTTTATAAATATAATCTTAATTAAAAAAAATTGATTATCCTTGAAAGGAACGTATAAATATTTCAGTCTTTTTAAAGCATTAGTTTTAGGTTTAAAGCAAACACTAGAATTTGATTTTTTTTTACTGATTCTTGGATAATCAATACCACCTTTAAAAAACGGATTGCATTTTAGAATTCTTAAAAAAACTGCAAAGAGGGCTTTGAATATATTATTTTTCTCAAAGTGCCATAGGGCGTATTCAGAACAGCTTGGATAATATCTACAACATCTTGGTTTTATAGGGCTAATGTAAAATTGATAAAATTTTATTAGTTGCACGCAGATTGTTTTATACATCCTATTTTTTTAAAACCCCACTTTAAGTTTTTTTCTAATTTTAAAAAAGGAATCTCAATAATTCCAGTTTTGGCAACGAGTATATACTTTCCGTTTTTAACTTGATTTCTAAGTTGAAAGAAAGCTGATCTTAAAAGTCTTTTGGCTCTATTTCGTTCAACAGCTTTTCCAACTTTCTTACTAGCTACTACAGCAAATTTCTTTTCTTGACTTGGAAAATAAAATATAATCACACCTTCGCAGTGCCACTTTTTACCTTCTTTGTAGATTGCTGCAAATTCTCTTATATCACTAATATTTAGAAAATTTTTTATGCAGCTAATCTTTTTCTACCTTTAGCACGTCTTGCGTTAATTACCTTGCGACCATTCTTAGTCTTCATACGCACACGAAATCCGTGAGTTCTTTTTTTTGGAGTTTTGTGCGGTTGGTATGTTCTTTTCATAGCTTTTCCTTAATTTAAAACAAAATAATAAAGCGGATATGATATCAAATCTTACTTAAATCTGCTTTTAATTAAGAGTTGATTTTAAAAGTTTTTGTTAAATTTGCTTTTATTTTATACGGAGGATTATGATGGAATTTGAAATTTGTGAGAGTAAAAAAGAGGATTTAAGTAGAATTTTAGAGTTAATTAAAGAGCTTGCTGTCTATGAAAATATGCTTGATGAGGTAAAATGCACAATTAAGGAACTAAAAGAGTCTTTATTTGAAAACAATTATGCAAAGGCATTAAGCTTGAAAGTCAATGGTGATATCATAGGATATGCGATATATTATTATACTTTTTCTTCTTTTGAGGGATTAGGCGGTATGTATTTAGAGGATATTTATATACAAGAAAAATATCGTGGAAATGGCTATGCAAAAGAAGTTTTTAAATATTTAGCAAATATTTGTAAAGAAAAAAATCTTAAGCGTTTAGAATGGATATGCTTAAATGATAATGATTTGGGTATAAAATTTTACACTGCTATTAATGCTAGACATATGAGTAAATGGAGAACTTATCGTTTAGAAGGTGAGAATTTAAAGGCATTATTTTAATGGATAAGAGAAATTTGTATTATCTTAAAGCTTTTGGTTTTGAATATTTAGAAGAAGTTAAGAGAGTAAAAAGTGCGGATTTTAGCTTTGTTGAATTACAAAATTCAATAAAAAAATGCACTCTTTGCAATTTTTATAAATTAAGAAAAAATTCATTGATAGAAAAAGAAATAAAAAAAGCTAGAATTCTAATTTTTCAAAGCTATATTGATAAAGATGAGAATGAAAGTGGAAAATTTTTTGCTTCTAAACTCAAGCAAGATTTTTTGCTAAAATTTAAAGAATTATTAGATTTAAATGAAGATGAAATTTATTTTTCTTATGTGCTAAAATGCTTTAGTAATTTTAAATTTGATAAAAATTCGGTAGAATTTTGTTTGCCGTATTTTTATAATGAGCTTAAATTTATAAAGCCTAAACTAATTCTTTGTTTAGGAGAAGAGGCATTTTTAAGTTTAGGATTTGCGGATTTTAAAACATACATTGGTCAATGGTTGAAATTTAATGAAAGTTTGATTATGCCAAATTATGATTTAAATTATCTTAGTAAAAATCCTAGTTTGTATGCAAATTTTATAGAAGATATCAAGAAAATAAAAGGTTATGTATGAAAAAAATTTTTCTTTGTGTGATGGTAAATCTTGTGTTAATTTGTAGTGCTTTTGCAAAAGAACGAGAACTTTCACCTATAGAACCAAGTGAGGCGTTTTATTTAAATATAAAAGATCAAAATTGCGATAATGAGTGTTTGTTTGGGTTATTAGAAAGTGGATTGTATTTTAACTTTTTGTCTGAATTTAATGAAGCGATTAATAACGAATTTTTAGTAAATATTTATACCAAACTTTTAAATTCCATCATTGATTTTGAAAGGAGTATTCAAAAAAATGCAAGTATAAAACTTGCTATTATTATTCCTGAGCAAACTATAAAGGGCTATTCTAATACCATTATAAATTCAAGCATAGCTTATCTTTTAAGACAAAGAGCTCAAATTAAAGTGAAGGTTTTTTTAATAGGCAATGAGGAAGGAAGTAAAATTTCTAAAGCTCTAAGTGAAATTCAAAGTGAAAAATTTAATTATGTTATCGCAGGTTTTACAGAAGAGGGTGTAAAACAATTGCTAAAAAAAGATTTAAATTCAAATATAAAAATTTTTATACCTACAGCACATAAGAGGTATTTTGATACACAAAAAGAAAATGTTTATTATGGAAGTATAGATTATCAAAAACAAATTAAAAAACTTCTAGAATACTCAAATGGCAAAAATATCATTTTTTCAGACGGGACTAATCTTGCTAATCGCCTCAATGAAGAGCTTATTAATCTTAGCAATGGAAGTGAAAAAATTTACACCATTAATACTTCTAAATTTGATTTTAAAAGTATGTTAAATAAAAATAAGAGTTTTCAAAATGCAAGTATATTTTTAAATACTTCTTTGATTAAAACAGCTCTTATTAGTTCTCAACTTCGTGCTTATGACTTAGAGCCTTTTGTGCTTTTATCTACCCAGTTAAATTACAATCCTATTTTGCTGAATTTAACCCAAATTAATGATAGAAAAAAATTACTTATTGCAAATTCTATATCTAATGAAGATAAAACTTTAAGTTATCTAAATGAAATTTTTTCACAAGATATTAATTATAACTGGATAGCGTATGCGACTAGTGTAGGGATTGATTATTTTTACACGCAGTTTTTAGATACTGATTCTCAGAGAATTTTTGATGAAAAATTAAATGAAAATCAGTTTGATTATAAGGTTAAAATCATTGGTTCTAAAGGTTTAGGTTTTACTCCTTTTTAAGAGTAGCAAAAACTTTTAAAATGTCATCATCTATAAGGGCTATTTTTTCTGCTTTGATAAAAGCTAAGGTAAAATTAGCCTCAAAAAGTTTTTCTGTATTTTTATAAATTTCTTGTTTTATGATCACTGAAGCTTTTTTTAACTTTAAAATATGTGTTTTTACTTCTAAAATATCGCCTAATTTTGCTGGCTTTAAGAAGTTGCATTCTGCTTTTGTAAGTAAAAAATGTCCAGTATCTTTGTCAAAAATAGCTGTATTTTTTTGAAAAAATATCTCGCTCCTAGCTCTTTCGCAAAATTTTAAATAATTAGCGTGATACACCACTCCACCTGCGTCAGTATCTTCATAATAAACTCGTAATTTCATTTTTATCCTTTTTTTGAATTTATGTATTTTACACTAAGTTAAAATTATGGAACTTTTCTTACTTATTTTTTAGAGCAAGAAAAATATCAAGTTAATTATTATAAATTAAAAGATTTAAAATTATGAAATCTGTTGCAAATACTTTTGCAACAATCAATTTTTTAGCTAAAGGATATTTTATAATTATTTTTAATATGTTTTACAATCTTATTTATGACTTTTTTATATCTTTGCTTTTAAAAAGAATATGTTTTTATCATTAAAAATTTTACTTAAGGAATTTTGCAGAATTTATAAAAAATAACATCTTTTTAAAAAGGAATTATGCTTATTTAGGTATTAAAAAATTTTAAAAATTTAAAGTTAATTTTATATTAATGTGATTTCTATGTTATAGAATTGTTTTAAAATAATAATCAAAAAAGTTTAATCAATTAACTTTTACTTTAACATATGGAGGAAAATACTATGAAGATGAAAAAAATAACTTCATCTATTTTGGTTGCAGGTTTATTAGTTAGTGGTTTAAGCATACAAGCACTTGCTATTGGTGGTCCAAGTGGTCCAAAACTTGATTATCAAATACAAGGAAAATTAGGTGCAGTTAAATTAAATCCTTATGGATATGCACCGCTAACTGCAATTATCACAAATAATGGCTATGTATTAAAAGATATAAAGGTCAAAATACTACCAAAAAAAGATGGTCAAACTATAGAATACAAAGTAAATGATCAAGTAGCTAAAACTTATGGAGGAATTCCTATTTTTGGCCTTTATCCTTCGTATCAAAATATAGTTGAAGTAAGCTATATAAAAAGTGCTATGGGATTTAAAGATGAAAAAGTCAATGAACAATACAAAATTTTAACAGGTCCAATAAAATTAGAACCATCTGGATTGCTTTTTCAAACAGGTGTTCCTTTTGAGAAAGTGGAGGTAAAACAGCTAGATAAAGAATTTGCAGATAGGCTTTATTTGATAAATAATGTCCCTGGAAGTATTCCTGGAAAAAGTGCGCAAATGATTTGGAATAATCCAACTGGAGGCGCGTTAGAATGGAATTATTCATCAAATGTCTTTATAGTAGATACAAAAGGCGAAGTTAGATGGTATTTTGATTCAGATAAATTTTTAGATCCAAGTAGTATTTATAAAACTGGCATTCAAATGGGATTTAGACAAAATGCTGATGGTGCTTTAACTTGGGGATTTGGACAAAGATATGTAAAATATGATTTAATGGGAAGAGAAATTTTTAATCGCCAACTTCCACTTGCTTATAATGATTTTTCACATTCGCTTGATAATATGCAAAATGGACATTATTTATTAAGAGTTGGTTCATCTAATACAAAAAGACCTGATGGTAAAAATGTAAGAACGGTTAGAGATACCATTGTAGAAGTAGATGAAAATGGAAATGTTGTTGATGATTGGCGTTTATATGAAATTTTAGATCCATATAGAAAAAATGTTATTATGGCTCTTGATCAGGGTGCAGTTTGTTTAAATGTTGATGCACATAAAGCTGGTCATACCTTAAATGAAACGGAATTAGCAGAATTAGATAAAAATAATAATTTTGGAGATATTGCTGGCACTGGAATTGGTAGAAACTGGGCTCACGTAAATAGCGTAGATTATGATTTAAATGATGATTCTATTATAATTTCAAGTCGTCATCAAAGTGCAATAGTAAAAATAGGAAGAGATAAAAAAATCAAATGGATAGCTGCTGCACATAAAGGTTGGGGCGATAAATTTAAAGATAAATTACTTCAGCCAGTTGATAGTAAAGGCAATAAAATAATTTGTGAAGATGAATACTCAAAATGTCCAGGATATATGAATGATAAAGGTGGATTTGATTGGACTTATACCCAGCACACAGCTTTTATAATTGATTCTAAAACAAATAAAGATATTTTGTATCTAACCGCATTTGATAATGGCGATGCAAGAGGATTAGAGCAACCTGCCTTAGCAAGTATGAAGTATTCGCGTGCTGTTGTTTATAAAATAAATCAAAAGAAAAAAACAATAGAACAAATTTGGGAATATGGCAAACAAAGAGGAAGTGATTGGTTTAGTGCGGTTACAAGTATAGCTGAGTATCAAAAAGATAAAAATTCTATACTCGTTTATTCTGCAACTGCTGGTATGCAATTTGACATAGGAAAAGGCGTCCCAGTAGGCAATCCTGCTCCTGAACTTTTAGAATTTAAATGGGGATCATCAAAACCATCTGTTTTAATTAAATTTACAGGAACAGGAATTGGATATCAAGCTATGCCTATAAGCTTAGAAAAAGCTTTTACAAAATAAATTAAGCCCTTTTTAGGGCTTGATTATAAATTTATCTTATTTTTCTATGCTTTTTATTAGAAATTTGGCTAAATTTAAAGCCTTAGTGTGATGAAAAATCTTAGCTTTATTAATCACCTTACCACTTATAAATCCGTGAGAAATTAACTTGGTTAAGTTTATTTATAGCAATGTAAGCTGTATAAAAGCTTTATTTTTGTTTAGATGAGGTTTATTTAAAGCTTTTGCCACATTTTAATAAGCTTAAATTTATATCTTTAAATGAAGGTCGTTTGCCAAATTTTTAAGTTAAATTTTTTATTTTAATATTTATTTAAAAAGAAGCTATTGGTTGTTTTCATTAAAAATTATCACAAATTAAAATATACCCAGATTCTGGTATATTTTTTATTTTAATACCAAGTTCTTTTTTTAATCTCAAAATGATATTTGCTATTGCACCTTTGCTAGGAGTATCGTTTCTATAAACAAATTCTTCTATCATTTCATAACTAACTAATTTATTTAAATTATAAGCAAAAAGCCAAAAAAACTTATTTTGCAAGTAACTAAGATAAAATTCTTCACCATCTTTATAAATTTTTTCTTTTTTTAAATTTATACTTATATTTTTATTTATTTTTACTAATTTTTCATATTTTTCATAGCTTAAAGTAACCAGTAAAGATCTTAGCATTTTAATATCAATAGGTTTTTCTAAAAATAAAGTTGCACCCATATCTAAACTTTTACTTAAAGTAGCATCATATGAAGTCAAAACTATGAACTTTTGATCTGGTTTTAAAGTTAAAATATTTTTCATCATTTCAAAACCATTCATAATAGGCATATGAATATCAGTAATGATAATATCAATTTTATATTTTTTAAAATAAATAATTCCATCTTCTCCATTTTCACAACTATAAACATTATTGCAATAAGCCTTTAAGCCACTAACTAAAAGATCTTTAGAAATTTCATTATCTTCGACTATTAATACAGATAATTTTTTTAATAAATTTAATGATTCATTTGTCATTTTTATCCTTTAAATTTATATCAAATTCTAATTGGAAAATAGTAGGATTAAAATAATTTATTAATTTTATATCTCCATTTATTTTTTCATTTGCGAGTTTTTTTCCAAAATATAAGCCTATTCCATTTCCGTATTTTTTCGTAGTTTTAGGATGACTAAAAATTTTTTTACCCATAATCTTGCTAACTCCACTTCCAAAATCAATTACTTTTATATAAGCTTTTTTATTATCAAAACTAACATCTATTTGTATTTTTCGATTTTTTATATCATTTTTAAATTTATCTATTATGGCGTCTTTTGCGTTATGGATTAAAATAAGCAAGATTTGTTGAATTATATTTTCTATTTGTTCTACTCTTTTATCTTCAAAATCATTTAAAGCTACATTAATATTTGCTCTTGCTAATTCTGTATGCATAAGTGTTAATAAATTCAAAATACTTTGCTTGATATTAAAAATTTTAATATTTTCACTAGTTTTATAAAAATTTCTAAAAATCTCAATTGTGCTATTTAAAAGAGAGATTGATTTTTGACCTTTTTTTAGTATTGTAAATAAAGTTGTTTTGTCTAGTTTATCATCATTATTTAGCATAATCAATGTAGAAATCATTAAATTTAAAGAATTTACAGGGTTAATGAATTGATGATTTATCCCAGCTATTAATTCTCCTGTTTCACTCATCTTGGCTTTATGAGCTAAAAGCACTTCAATTTCTTCTTTGCTATTTTTTATTTTTCTATACATAAAATTATGTAAAAAATTTGCAATAAATGCTAGTAATATGAATGAAATTAAAAGTATCAATGCGTTTTTTGTGATTATAGTTAAAAAACTATCAATTTCTTTTGAATTATCAGTTCCAGCACCTATAAACCAATTTAAATAAGGAATTTCAGATAAAGATATGAAATTTGAATCAAAAGCTAATTTAGTGCTATCTTCACCTATTAAAAAATTTTCTGTAAATCTTTTTTGAATTTTTTCTTTTAATTTTTGATCTTTCATAGGTGTTAAAATTTCGCCACTATTGGTGATTATAAAAGAATAAGAATTTAAAGGAAGTTTGAAATTATTAATATTTTGAAAAATATTTTTTAATTTTACAACACCACAAAGCACTCCAAAAAATTTTGAATTTTTATAATTAGGAACACATAAATTTAAAGTTTTTTCCTTTAATATAGTGTGATTTGGTATGAAATTAACGGTTGGAGAATTGTTAATCTTAGTATCTATATACCAAATTAAATTTTTATTATATTCTTTATTTTTATCATATAAAATATCATTTATATAAATTTCCCCATCTTCGCTTAAAAATTGCATAAGATCAAAATTTTTTGATTCGTCTAAAAATATTTTAATAGGTTTTTTAATTTTTGTATCATTAATATTTGCAATTTCTATAAATTTAGATATTGATTTTAAAGAATTTATTCTTTCATCGACCCAAAATTGAAATATTTCTACTATATTTTGACTAATAATAGCTTTTTCTTTATCTAAAATATTTATCATTTGATTTTTAGCATTTGTATAAATATTTATGCCTAAAAAAATAATAAAAAGACTAAATAAAGCTATAACAATATAAATTTTAAAAGTAAAATCATAAGGAATTTTCATTACTACCTTTGTTATTTAAAGATCTATTTAATAGATCTTTAAAATTTATAATTTTTAAATAAAGTAATTATTTTACATCCTAGCATTGATAAAAGTATAAAAAAACATACCCCAAAACCTAAAAGTGTGCAATCAGCCATAGACATAAATTGTTTTGATGGTATTAAATACCATCCATCTTTATATAAATGGATAAAATAACTTTGTATGCTATCTAAACTAACTCCATTAGGAACTATAGGATTATCATAGCCACAATCTCCAGTTGGTGCAAACCAAGATGGTGCTAATTTATCAAGCTTTAAGCCAAAAGGATAACTAGGATCGCTTTGGCAACCTTGCACTCCAAAAGGATTATCACTATGAATAACTTTGTGAATTTTAGCAAGCTTTAAGCTGTAGATTATGCCTTGAATTACGCCCCAAAAAGCAAAAATATATCCAATTCCAGCTAAAATAAGATTTTTTGGATTGATTATAGCTATTAATCCTCCTAAAGTCATACATAAAAACGCAAACCTTATATAAACACATTGCTCGCAAGGCATCATATATAAGTAATTTTGAAAAAATGAATGAGCTAAAATCACTAATGAGGCACTAAGAATTATCATTAAAATCCACGGGATTCTTTTGTCTTGAAAAGATGATATTTTGTTTATTATATTCATAATATCAGCCTATTTATTAAGTAATTCTTTTATTAAGTTGGCAAAATCGTCTATTGATTTTATAGAACTTGTATAAATTAAATATTTTCCATTTACAACAAAAGCTGGCACACCTTGAATTTTAGCTATTTCATAAGCACTATCCCAATTTTTGAGTAATTTTATAACTTTTGGATTTTCAAGCTCTTTTTTGTATTCTTGCATACTTATACCACTTGCTTCAAGCCCTGTTTTTAAAAAAGCTTCTTCATCTTTTCCGTTATTCCATCTTTCTTTCTTATCGTGATAAGCCTTATAATAAGCAAATTTTGCTTTTTTAAATAAAGAATTTTCATCAAGTAAATTAGTGCCATTTTCCATATCTTTTATAACTAAAACGGCAAATATTTTACTTGCACTCTCTCCATAATCACCTTTTGTTTTGAGATGAAAAGGTGTGTATTTTAAACCTTCTACTTTTTCTATTACCTTTGGAGTTACACTTTTATCGTATTTATAGCAAAAAGGGCAAGCATAGCTAAAAATTTTAATGAGAGTATTTTTCTCAACTGCCAAAGGATTTTCTAAAACTATATAATCCTCTCCTTCAACAAAAGCATTTGCATTTAAAGCACTAAAAAGCACAAACGCTAACAAAGTTTTAATTAATTTACCAAATAAAGTTTTCATATAAAATCCTTTTAATAAAAATTTATATTGTCATTTTATAT
>NZ_JAHHTD010000037.1 GCF_020024835.1 Campylobacter sp.
AGTTTTAGAAATGAAAGTGAGTATAATGGCGTTAGTAATCGCTTTGACAAAGTTTTTAGTGATATTTTGATTGATTATGATGTATGGAAAATTAGCTTAAATCATGCTTATAGATTTTATGAGAATGAAAAATATAATTTTATAGGCACGAAAACTTATTATAATATAAATACTAATTATCAAATCTTTGGTGGTATATGGTTTGATTTAAATAAAACTCCTGATAAATGGGAGATTGGTTATACTTATCAGAGAAAATGTTGGAATTACTCTTTAATGTATAAAGAGGACATATCGCCTAAACTTACAAGTGCTGGTATTAGTGCTAAGGATCAAAGCGGTTTGTATTTTATGTTTAACTTTTATCCAATTGGTGGAGTTGCTTATGATTTTGCCTTGGAAGAAAATGAGAAGAATATATGATATTATTTGAAGATGAAAAAGAAGCTGCACAAAGATTGTATGATCAGTTGCCTATTGCTAAATTAAAAGACTATCTTATTATCACTCCGTCTTTAAAATCTATAGTGTTTGTAAATGAATTAGCGTGTAGGTTAGATATATCTTATAATTTCTTATTTACAGAGCAAATTAAGGCACCAAATAATAGCGAGTGTCAAATAGCTATGGTTAGTGAAAATAAGGAGCTTGTCTATAATGAAGCATTGGTAAAAGCTTTTGATATTAGTTTAGATTATATTTATGGTGAAGCTAATAGGACTTATGAGGAAAAAATTTTAAAAAATGTTTATCGCTATAGAAAAGGCAATCTTTTAAATGAATTAAAAGGAAAAAATATTTTGATATTACACGAGGGTTGCGAAAGTGGCATTACTGCTTTATCTTGTATTAAAAGTCTTTTAAAAGAAGAAGTAAATAGCATTATTTATGCTACTGCTGTAATGCCTAGTGATGTTTATGATTATATTAGTATGTTTGTTGATGAAGTTTTTTGTGTTCAAAAAATTGATCATTTTATAGATGTTGAATCTTATTTTCAGCATAAGATAAAGCTTGAGTCTCAAGAGATACTAGAAATTTTAGAAGAGAGTGAGTATTACTTACCACTTAAAAGGTGAGTTTATATTTAAGCAATGTGATAATATATTGTTTAAATATAAACTTATAGATAGATAAAATTATTAAAAAAAGGAAAATTATGCTGCATGAAATAAATATTAATAATCATATTGAATTTTTTGATACTGACAAGGTAGCAAAACAAGCATCTGGAGCTGTATTAATGAGAGAAAAAAATGCTGTTGTATTAGCAACTGTTGCTCGTGAAGACAAAATGGTAGAAGAGGATTTTTTGCCACTTACGGTGCAATATATTGAAAAATCTTATGCTGCAGGTAAAATTCCAGGTGGATACATAAAAAGAGAAACTAAACCAGGTGATAATGAAACATTAAGTGCAAGAATAATAGATAGAAGTTTAAGACCTTTATTTCCAAAAGGTTATGCTTATCCAACTCAAATTGTTATTATGGTGCTTTCTGTAGATAGTGAGGTTGATTTACAAGTTATGAGTTTAAATGCCGCAAGTGTTGCTTTATATTTAAGTGATATTCCAATAAAAGCTCCAGTTTGTGGTGTGAGAATAGGACGTATTAATAATGAATTTGTTTTAAATCCTAGCAATAGTGAGCTAAAAAATAGCACGCTTGATTTATATGTTGCTGGAATAAAAGATGAGCTTTTGATGATAGAAATGAGAGCATTAGCTAGCAAAAAAGATAATTTATATTTGATGAATGAATTAAGTGAGGATGATACACTTAGAGCGCTAGAAATCGCAAGTAGTGCTATTTTAAAAGGTTCTAATGAGTATGAAAGAACTTTTGCAGCTTATAGAAAAAATTCTAATATTAAATACAAAATAGAAGGTGATTATAGTGAGCTTGTTTGTTTTATCAAAAATTCTTATTTAGCAAAATTAAAAATAGCAATTAATCAAATGGCAAAAAGCGAAAGGGCAAGTGAAATTTTTAAGATTGCTGAGGAAATTTATCAAGAAAATATTACTACCGAAAAAGGATGGTCGCTAGAGGACATTGAAAAAGCTTTGCATTTGTGTAAAAGAGAGCTTGTAAGAGATCAAATTATTAAAGAAGAAAAAAGAGCTGATGGGAGAGGATTAAAAGAAATTAGAAAAATAGATATAGAAACAAATATTTTGCCTAGTGCCCACGGATCGTGCTTATTTACAAGAGGTCAAACTCAGGCTTTAGTAGTGACAACACTAGGAAATGATAATGATGCACAAATGTCAGATATTCTTACAGAAAAAAATCCAATTTGTGAGAAATTTATGGTTAATTATAATTTTCCTGGATTTTCAGTTGGTGAAGCAAGTCCTATAAAAGCACCTGGTAGAAGAGAGCTTGGACACGGAAATTTAGCAAAAAGAGCACTTCAACCTAGTGTAGATAGCGAATATATTCATACCATACGCTTAGTTTCAGAAATTTTAGAGAGTAATGGTTCTAGTTCTATGGCAACAGTTTGTGGTGGTTCTTTAGCATTAAAAGCAGCGGGCGTTCCTAGTGCAAAACTAGTCGCAGGAGTGGCTATGGGGCTTATATTTGAAAAGGAAAAATATGCTATTTTAACTGATATTATGGGTCTTGAAGATCACGATGGAGATATGGATTTTAAAGTTGCTGGAAGTTTTGATGGTATCACAGCTTTGCAAATGGATATAAAATTAGGTGGTATCGAACAAAGAGTTTTAAAAGAGGCTTTGTATCAAGCTAAAGAAGCAAGAGATTATATTTTAAACATAATGCAAGATGCTAGTGAGAAAATAATTATAAATAAAGATATTTTGCCTAAGATAGAAATTTTTAGCGTGGATTCTAATAAAATTCCAGACATTATAGGTCAAGGTGGTAAAACTATAAAAGATATTATTGAAAAGTTTGAAGTTTGCATAGATTTAGATAGAGACAAAGGTGAAGTTAAAATTTCTGGTTCTAATCAAGAAATGATTCATCAAAGTAAAGAATTTATTTTAAATTTAATTCATACTAAGGTTTTTAATAAAAAAAGAGATAAAAAAGAGTTGCCTAAATTTGAAATTGGTGAAGAATTTGTGGGAAAAGTTCAAAAAATCGTTTATTTTGGTGTTTTTGTAGAATTAAAAGATGGAGTAGATGGATTGTTACATAGCTCTAAAATAAAAGAAAAATTAGAATTAGGAAATGAAGTTAAAGTAAAAGTTGCAGATATCAAAAACGGGAAAGTTTCTTTGGATTTAGTTTAATAATTTAAGTAAGCATTTAGGCTTACTTTTTGTTCTTGACAAAAAGTTTTCATTTTGGCATAATTTCATTTTTTTGTCGTCTCGTTAGCTCAGCCGGTAGAGCATCTCCCTTTTAAGGAGGGGGCCGTTGGTTCGAATCCAACACGGGACACCATTATAATATCTTTTTGGTCGCTTAGCTCAGTTGGTAGAGCGCCACCCTTACAAGGTGGATGTCATAAGTTCGAGTCTTATAGTGACCACCATTCTTATTTATTGGTTGCGGCGGTAGTTCAGCTGGTTAGAATATCGGCCTGTCACGCCGGAGGTCGCGGGTTCGAGCCCCGTCCGCCGCGCCATTGTCTCGTTAGCTCAGCCGGTAGAGCATCTCCCTTTTAAGGAGGGGGCCGTTGGTTCGAATCCAACACGGGACACCACCACTTTTGACCCTTTCGTCTAGTGGCTCAGGACATCACTCTCTCTGTGTGGTAACAGAGGTTCAAATCCTCTAGGGGTCGCCATCACTCAATAATTTTTGCTAAGAAATCAATATAAATGTTATATGTAAGAAATTTTTACCTTAATTTATAAAAAAATACTAATTTTATTCATTCCACTTAAATTTAAGTGGAATAAAATTTGCTTGTAAAAACATAAGATTGAAGAATTAAAGGCAGAAAAATATAAATCTTAAGGAATGCCTAATGAGTATATTTAGTATAAATGATAATTCATCTTATGGTTCTATTATTTCACAAACAAAAGCTAATAAAGAAAATAAAACAAGTTCAAAAACAAATTTTGCAAATACTTTTATTAAGCAAAATGCTAGTAAATTAGTTGAAATTCAAAGCAGTAATACTCAAACCTTAGCACTTAATGAAGTAATATCAAATCAAAATAATAATAATATTAAAAGTGATTCTCCTAATTATAATATATCAAGTGATTTTAAAAATTCTATTTATGCTTTAAAATATAGACAAACTAATAATCCTGCTTCTATGGCTTATGGTTATAGTGTTGATTTTAATGGTTATATGGGAAATGATTTTAATAAAGTTGCAGGATTACCTGAAGATTTTAAGATACATAAATCTACTTTAGATGAGATTAAAAAAGCTGCTGAAAACAATCCTATTATTGCAGGTGAAAAAGAATATTTAGGTGTAAATAAATATTATGAAAACATAGATATGGCTGATACTATAAAACAATATTACAATCTTTTTTCTAATGCTTTAAGTCAAAGTTTTCCAAATGATAAAACAAGTTTCACTGAAGCAGATATTAATTCTATGCCAAAAGGTTATGCTGTTGATGGGTTTTATAACGGATATGGCATAGGATTTCAACATCCAGACGCAATAAGAAATAATGATATACGCATTAAATTCTTAGCAGATTATTCTGATGTAAAAATTTCAAATGTATATAAAACATCAGAGCAATTTAATGAGGCAAATAATATTTATGATGATTCTTGGGGGTTAATAACAGGTATCAAGCCAGAAACTTTAGGACTATCTATGAAAGACTTAAATAACATCGATAAAGGCGGTGAACATGAATTCAAGCCTGATATGTCAGTTTATCCCAAAAATGAAGATGGGAGTTATACTAAAGAAGCTTTATTTATGAGTTTGTTAAAATCTCAAGAAGGGCGTATTTTATATAGCCCAAACACCACTTTAAATCCAAAAGCACAAATGCATAATATAGTTAGAGCAAAAGAAAGCTTTGGAAGTTCAAGTATGCACTTGGATGATATAATGACAAAAAAAATCGATTTTCAGTCTTTGTTTAAGTATTATGCTGAAGAAAGTTTTCAAAATATACATCTTTATCTTTATGAACATGGAATTTCAAAAAATGAAGCAATGGGAAATTCTCAATTAGATTTTGATATGAAAAAAGATTTTGCTAATGGTTGGAAAGCACAAAGCAACACAATTAATTCTTATACAAATTCTATAATGGATAGATTAAATAATCTCATGAGCCAAACTAGGGCGTAATCCTTTAATTTATACCAAAAGGTTCTATTTCAAAAAATAAATGTTTTGGTATATTCATTATAATAATAAAGTATATATTTTTTAGTTAATTTTTTAATGCCATTCCTTTTCTAATTAAATTAATGTTTCTTTTATGCAGTCAAATTTTCTTTTTCAATAGGAAATTAATTTATAAAAACAATATTAGTAATATAATTTATCAAATTATTAAAAAAAGGAGGAAGTCTTAATGTTTAAAAATGTAATTAAATTTACAACCTTAAGCATATTAATTTCAAGTTCTGCTATTGCTGATGATTTTTTATCTAAAATTAGTAATGGTGCTTTAAGTGATACTTCTATTGGAGTAAAAACTCTTAGTCTTAATGAAATGAAAGAGGTTAAAGGCGGTGTTTATTTTTATAGAGATCCAGACTATGATTTTACTTCTGGTCTCAGGAGTTATGCTTATGTTGCAACTGAAGATGGAGGTGAAAAAGGAAGTTATTTGACTGCACAAAAAATGAGACTTGATTCAGGAAAAATGGTCCTTGCTAAATATCGTTATGTAAATAATAAAAAAGATTATTATTTACAAAGCTATGAAAAAAGAACAGGTAAATTTAATACAATATTTGCTTGGCAAGGCTCTTATGCATACGATGTTTTACAAGAATTTATAAAAAGATATTAATACTAATTTTATCTATTCCACTTAAATTTAAGTGGAATAAAATTTGCTTGTAAAAACATAAGATTGAAGAATTAAAGGCAGAAAAATATAAATCTTAAGGAATGCCTAATGAGTATATTTAGTATAAATGATAATTCATCTTATGGTTCTATTATTTCACAAACAAAAGCTAATAAAGAAAATAAAACAAGTTCAAAAACAAATTTTGCAAATACTTTTATTAAGCAAAATGCTAGTAAATTAGTTGAAATTCAAAGCAGTAATACTCAAACCTTAGCACTTAATGAAGTAATATCAAATCAAAATAATAATAATATTAAAAGTGATTCTCCTAATTATAATATATCAAGTGATTTTAAAAATTCTATTTATGCTTTAAAATATAGACAAACTAATAATCCTGCTTCTATGGCTTATGGTTATAGTGTTGATTTTAATGGTTATATGGGAAATGATTTTAATAAAGTTGCAGGATTACCTGAAGATTTTAAGATACATAAATCTACTTTAGATGAGTTGTATAGATTTAATACAAGTTTTAAAGAACGCACTGCAAATTATTTAGGCATTTCAAATTACTATACAAACATAGATATGGCTGATACTATAAGACAATATTATTCTAAATTTGATCAAATCATAAATCATAGTTTTGGAAATTCTAATAAGACTAGTTTTAGCATAGAAGATTTAAATTCTTTACCAAAAGGTTATAGTATTCATAATACAGATTTTAAGTTTATGTTTCAAAATTTAGATAGTCAAATTATAACAAATTTTTATGATACACAAGAGCAGTATAATACTATAGATAACATAGGAATGCAAAATTCTATCAATACAGGATTAAATAAATTAGATTTTTCACCTGAAAGTATGGAAACTCAAAATTTAGATAGCGATATAGCAAAAGATACTTTTAATCCCGATATGTCTGTTTATCCCAAAAATGAAGATGGGGGTTATACTAAAGAAGCTTTATTTATGAGTTTTTTAAAGTCTAGTGGTGGAGAAGTTAAAGAAGGTGGTAATACAACATTAAACCCATTAGTTAAAGCACATATTGAAGCTATGACAAAAGAAAGTTTTGATGGTTCTTTAGCCTCTTTAAATGACATTATGACAGGTAAGGTTGATTTTGCACAAATTTTAAAAGCACACGCTCAAGATGGTTGGCTTGATTCTAAAATTTATGCCAAAGAAAATAATATTGCTTGGCAAGATTCAAGCATAGGTTATGGCGGAGCTTGGTTTGATAATCAGTTTAATCAAGCTAAAGCTAGTGGCTGGTCTCCTAGCAATGAAAGTATAAATTCTTATGTAAATTCTATAATGAATAGATTAAATAATCTCATGAGCCAAACTAGGGCGTAATCCTTTAATTTATACCAAAAGGTTCTATTTCAAAAAATAAATGTTTTGGTATATTTAATTTAAATTTCTTTAATTCTTTTTTTGGTGCTACAATTAAAGCATATCCGCCTTTATTATATCTATCCCAAATGCTAAAAAATTCTCTTTTAGAACTTATATATTCTCCATAACTTGGATCAAATACTTGTAAATAACCCCCTTTATAATTAATAATTACTACAAAATGAGGAAAGCGTGGGTCGTTTTCAATTTTTACAAGCATTGGAATATTAATAAGCTTATTTAAATTGTCTTTATTTATTTGATAAGAATTACTTTCATATCCTAATTTTCTTACAGCGTTGCTTAAATCTGCAAAACTTACCATATCAGTATAAAGTTCTTGATCGCTCATAATTTTTAAAAGATCTAATTCCATAAAGTTCTTATCGTCAATCATATTAATCAAAGTTGCTAAAGATGAAGCTCCGCAAGATTCTTCATATGTTTGTCTTATAACTTTTTCATTTTTGATTTCTTGATAAGACTTTACTATAAATTCTGCTTTTAAAAATAAAGGCTGCATAAACACTATAAGCAATATTTTTAAAATTTTTTCCATAAGCTAATACCAAAAATTGCATCTGGAGCAGCAGAACTTCCGCCCAAACTAGTGACTTTTTGTTCTGTTTGAAATCTTTGCTCTGCCCCTAAATCCAAAGTGATTTTCGGGCTTAAAATTATTGATAAATTTCCACCAAAATATAAACTATTGCCATAAGCTATCTTAGCAATTTTAAATTTCCTCTTAGCGTTATATCCAAAACCAGTATAAATACTATATACCACAGGATCGCTATATCCCCTTAAACTAGCTTCTAAATTTTGAGATTGAAAATAAAAATTCTTAGTTTGCATTATTGTTTTTTCTCTTTGAATAATTGCTGTTTGAAATTTAATCTGTGGTATAAAATCTGCAATATTATCTCCTGTATAAATAAATCCTACCCACAAAGAATCAAAATTTAAAGTATTTTTACTTGTAATTTCTCCTGTTATAATATTATTATATTCTTGCCTTGCATAATTTCCACCACCTAAAACAAGAATATCTAATTTAGGTGCTAGCGTATAAATGAAAGTCTGATTTAAATATAATTGTTTAGCATCATTTCATACATTTAAATCCCCATTAACACCTATATTTGGATATATATAATAAGAATGCGGATTTCCTGTGCTAAGTAAAGATATGGTAGTGATACTTCTTAAGCCTATTTGCTTTTTAAACAAATTGTCTATATTTAGCTCATCACTAGCAAAAATACAACTAATTAAAACCATAAATGCCAAACAAATCTTTTTCATTGTCATCTTTCTAAATTTTTTAAAGCTTTTCTTTAAAATAATAAATTATGTTAAAAAAATTAGCAAATTTATTGATTTTAAGTTTTTTATTATCAAGTTTTGCTTTTAGTAAATGTAGAATATGATAATATTTTTATTAAACTCTTTTAATGAATATTTTGAAAAATCCATTAAAATTATATAAATACAAATCCCAAACTTACAAAAACAAATACAAAATGAAAATAAAAACAAAGAATTTACAAAGGCGATAATGCAAGGAATGCTTATTTGAATGTATCTACTAGCACTAATATGAAATACTTATGAATAATATAATGGTGGATTTAGCAGGACTCGAACCTGCGACCAACCGGTTATGAGCCGGTTGCTCTAACCAACTGAGCTATAAATCCGCCAGAAGTAGAAGCTAAGTTGGGATTATATCTTATTATTCTTAATTTAAATTTAGAATTTAAATTTAACAGCTTTTTCTATGTCTAAATACCTAAAAGTAATTAAATTTTGCAAAATTCCAAAAAATATCATAAAAGTAGCAAAAGAACTTCCGCCGTGGCTATAAAAAGGCATAGGGATTCCAACTACTGGTGCAAAACCTATAGTCATAGAGATATTAACTGCTACATATATAAAAATAAACAAAGCAATGCAATTTGTTACAACTCTAGTAAAATAATCATCTTTATGTTTATAGTTTAAACTTAGTAGATGAAAAATTAATAATGTGTATAGCAAAATAACAATTATAGCCCCTATAAAGCCAAATCTTTCAACGGTGTAAGCAAAAATAAAATCACTAGTTGAAATAGGTAAAAATTTAAAATGTGTTTGAGTTGCCTCATTAGCTTCTTTTCCGGTTAAACCCCCGCTACCTATGGCTATGATAGATTGTTTTACATGGTAACTAGGTTCTTCTGCTAAAAAATCATGAATTCTTTGTTTTTGATAAGGCTTTAAAAAATCAGTATAAATTATAGGGGAAACAATAACTATAGTTGCAAAAATTGAAAGCCAAATTTTGTAATTAGCACCAATAATAAAAATCATTCCAAAGCCGACAATTAAAAGGATTAAACCCGTCCCTAAGTCAGGTTCTCCTGCTATGAGAAAAAAAGGCAATAATATATAAAAACTTAGCTGGGTAAATTGTTTTAGATTGTATCCATTTTTAGGAGGTGGATTTTGATGTATTAAATAAGCTAACATCAATATAAAAGATGGTTTAAAAATTTCAGAAGGTTGCATAGTAAATCCTGTGAAAGGAATTTCAAGCCATCTTTTAGCTCCTAATTTTTCTATGCCAAAAATATCAACACTTAAAAGTAAAATGATATTAATCCAATACGAAATAGGTATTAGCCAGATTAATCTTCTTAAGGGTATTAAAAAGAAGAAAATAAAGCCTGCAAGCCCTATGAGAGTATAAATTAATTGTTTTTCTAGCAAGCGTTCATTGGCTTCATAGATTAAAAATAATGATATTATGATAATAGGAAGTATGAGCACAGGCTGAACAAAATCAAAATGAGTCAAAATTCTTTTATCAAGTTTAATCATAAGAATCCTTTGCAAAATATTATGCAATTATATGCTAGAATTTCAAATTTATTATAAGGAAAGCGAGTATATGTTTAATTTTTCCTCACTTTGTGAAGAAAGACTTGATGTTTTATTGACTAATATTATAAGACAAAGTCGTTCTCAAGTTTCTAAAATTATTAAAGACAATTTTGTATATGTTAATGGAAAAAGTATCAATAAAAATTCATTTAAAGTAAAATCAAAAGATGAAATTCTTATAAAATTACCCCAAATTCAAAAATCGTTTCAAGATTGTATTTTAGACTTTGATGTAGAAATTTTACACGAAGATGAAGATATTTTAGTCCTTAATAAAAATCCAAATCTTGTAGTGCATGGAGCAAATAGCGTCAAAGAAGCGACCTTGGTAGATTGGCTTTTGTCTAAAGGTTATGCTTTGTCGAATTTAAATGGAGAGTATAGAGCAGGGCTTGTTCATAGGCTTGATAAAGGCACTAGCGGAGCAATTGTTATAGCAAAAAATAATTATGCACATCAATTCTTAGCTAATCAACTTTTAGATAAAAGTATGGGTAGGATTTATATAGCTTTGTGTGATTTAGCTTTAAAAGAAGATAAAATTTCTAATGAAAAAGCTATTATAAGGTGCCCTAGCAATAGATTAAAAAAGATTACTACTAATGATGTATTTCATCATCATGCAAAAAATGCTAAAACTGATTTTTTAAATTTGCTACATTCTCAAAATTGTGCTTTAATAGCTGCTAAATTATACACAGGAAGAACACATCAAATTAGAGTTCATTTAGCTGATTTTAATCGATATATTTTAGGTGATCAATTATACGGATATAAAGGAAAGATAAAGTATAATAGAGTAATGCTTCATGCATATTTGATGTATTTTACTCATCCAAAAACAAAAGAGCTTATGTTTATTAAGGCTCCTATTTTTGATGATTTTAATCAAATTTTAAAAGAAAATTTTAATAAAGGAGAAATCGATGAAAAAATTTCACTTAGCTATCTTAAGCACTGCTTTAGTTTTTAGTGCTTGTAGCACAACTAGTTTGCCAAAGGTAGCACAGATTAATGAAGGATTGCCAAAAATATCTAACATTAAAAGTATAGGAGATATTACTAGTATAGCGTTTGAATGGGAGCCTTTATATGATCAAAATATAGCTGGATTTTATATTTATAGATCAAATTCTATAGGTGCACCTATGGAATTAATTGCAAAAATTAATAATAAATTTCAGACTCATTATACAGATACTAATTTACAACCAAATACTAAATACTATTATTCTATGAAAACTTATAATGAGCTTGGACAAATCTCACCTGATGGGATTAGCATAGAAGCTTATACTACTAGAATTATCGATCCAGTTCCTTTTGCACAAGCAATTGTTGGTTTGCCAAATCGCGTAAAAATAGTATGGAGGCCTCATCCTGATTTTAGAGTAAATTCATATATTATAGAACGTGCTAATATGAAAGATATGAAATTTAAAGAGCTTGCTAAAGTGAAAAATCGTTTAAGTGCTGAGTATATAGATGATTCTTTAAAGCCTGATGAAAGTTTTCAGTATAGAGTTGTAGCTCAAACTTATGATGGGATTAAAAGTGCTCCAAGTCAAGTAGTAGAATCAACTACAAAAGCACTACCTCCGATGGTTACAAATTTAACAGCAAGTAAAGATGCACCAAGGAAAATTATTTTAAATTGGGACAAGATAGATTATGCTGATTTTGCATATTATAAGGTATATTCTGGCTCAAATACTTTTTTACCTTTGAGTGTTATTGCAAAAACTGCTGATAATACTTATGAAGATATAGTAGATGGAATAGGTCAAAAAAAATACTATAAAATTAGTATGGTAGATAAAGATGGATTAGAAAGTCCTTTAATGAATGAGGCAGTAGAGGGCATTACTTTAGGTGCTCCATTGGCTCCAAGTATTATTTTGTGTGCTGTTGAAGATGATGGTATCAAGGTAGAATGGGTGGATAATGATGATAGGGCACGTGAATATATGGTTAAAAGAAGTGGTGGAGGAAATTCTGCTGTATTTAAGGAAATTAAATCAAAGCAACTTAAAGATATTACAGCACTTCCTGGAAAGGTGTATAGCTATGAAGTAATAGCTATTGATGTTAATGGTATAGAATCAAAGTCATCAAATAAATTTACAGCAGTTAAATAATGCCAAATTTTAAGTGTAAAAAAGTAAATTTACCCATTTTTCCTTTTAAGCAAGATGATGTAGAATTTTCTTGGTGTGCTCATAGTGAGAATGTTGATTTGATTTTTACGCGTGTTGAGCAAGAGTGTTTTTTTATACAAATTAAACAAGATAAAAATAAAAATGAGTGGCTTATTAAAGGCGAAAAATACACTAAGCCTTCGCAGATAGGTTATTTACAGAAAGCTTTGTTATTGTTTAGAGATAATTTTGCTCAAGATATTATAAATGAAGCAATTGCTTTAAAGCATACTAGATTATTGCAAAAAACTTCTTTAATTGCTAGTGATTTAAAAGAATTGCTTTTAAGAATTCAAAATCAAAATGAAATTTATATAGAAATAGGTTTTGGAAGTGGCAGGCATTTATTGTATCAAGCAAAAATTAATCCCAATGCTTTGATTATAGGAGTTGAAATTTATACTCCAGCACTTGAGCAAGTAGCGAAGTTAGCATTAAATCAAGGTATTAAGAATGTATTGTTGATAAAAACTGATGCAAGGTTATTGCTAAGTATTATGGAGTCTAATTTAATAGATAAAATTTTTCTCCATTTTCCTGTGCCTTGGGATAAAAAACCACATCGAAGAGTGGTGGGATTAAATTTTGTAAATGAATGTGCAAGAATTTTAAAAAAAAGTGGAAAATTTGAACTTAGAACAGATAGTTTTTTGTATTTTGATTTTACTTTGAATACTTTTTTAAATTTATCTCATTTAAAAGCTGTTATTGATAAGAATAAAGATTTAGCAATTTCAAGTAAATATGAAGATCGTTGGAAAAGGCAAAATAAAGATATATACGATCTAGTTATTAGTGGATTTAAAGAGTATAAAGAAGAATGCGTTGAAAAAAAATTTGCCATAGAGAATATAAA
>NZ_JAHHTD010000038.1 GCF_020024835.1 Campylobacter sp.
CTCTTAAATTCACTTTTTTAAAGCAAGCTAATATTAAAACAAAAAATATTTATTTTATAATCTTTCATATTCTTTTGAAATGTAAATTTTATCTTTATCTATGATAACTGGTCTTTTAATCAAGCTTGGAGTTTGCAAAATTATAGTCTTAATTTCAGATAAAACTAAGCTTTGAAGCTTTTCCTTATTAAGTTTTAGCTTTCTAGCACTCATACTAGTTGTATTTACTAACTCTAAAACATCTCTTTTACTAAGCCAAAAATTTAAAGTAGCTTCATCTATTTTTTTAATATCTAAAAACTCAAATTGAATTTGCTTAGAATTTAAATACTCCATTGCTTTTTTTACACTACTACAATTTTTAATACCATAAAATTTCAACACTTTATTGTTTTCCTTACTAAATCTGCTATTAAAAATGCAAGTTCTAAAGCCTGATTAGCATTTAACCTTGGATCACATTGAGTCTCATAACGCTTTGCTAGCTCTTCTTGGGTAACATTTAAACTACCACCTATACACTCTGTAACATTTTGACCAGTCATCTCCAAATGCACTCCACCAGGATACACGTTTTCACTCATAGCTATTTCAAAAAATAAACGCACTTCCTGCATAATTTTATCAAATTCTCTAGTTTTAAAACAACCTGATTTTATAGTGTTTGCATGCATAGGATCTATACTATATAATATATTTAAACCTTCATTTTTTAATTCTCTTAATAATTTAGGTAAATATTTTTCAATCTTATCACATCCCATACGGATAATAAAATTTAATTTTCCTGCTTCATTATCAGGATTTAATATTTGACTTAATTTCTTTATATGCTCTATATCGTAATTAGAACTAATTTTAACCCCTAAAGGATTTTTTATTCCACTTAAAAAATGCACATGTGCTTCATCAATATTTCTTGTTCGCTCTCCTATCCATAGCATATGTGCTGAACAATCATAAATATCACCACTTAAACTATCCACTCTTGTTAATGCTTCCTCATACGGCAAAAGCAAAGCTTCGTGTGAAGTATAAAATGAAGTTTGAGATAAATTTGGATCATTATCAATACCGCAAGCTTGCATAAACGCTAAAGCTTGAGTGATTTTCTCACTAAGCTCTTCATATTTTTTATCTAATTCTGCTTTTTTTAAAAAACCTAAATTCCACTTATGCACTACCCTTAAATCAGCTAAACCACCTCTAGAAAAAGCTCTTAACAAATTTAAAGTCGTCGCACTTTGGTAATAAGCCTCAAGCATTCTGCTAGGATCTGGTCTTCTTGATTTTTCATTAAATTCAAAACCATTTACAATATCGCCTCTATAGCTTGGTAATTTAATACCATTTTGTTCTTCAAAATCACAACTTCGAGGTTTAGCAAATTGTCCTGCCATACGACCCACTTTCACAACAGGACAAGATCCGGAGAAAGTCAAAACAATAGCCATTTGAAGTAAAATTTTAAACATATCTCTAATATTATCAGCACCAAAATTTACAAAGCTTTCTGCACAATCTCCTCCTTGAAGCAAAAAAGCTTTTCCATTAGCTACTTTCGATAAGTCTTTTTTTAATAAATCAACTTCACCTGCAAAAACAAGAGGCGGTAATTTTCTTAATTTATCAACAACTTTATTAAGCTCATCTTCATTTTCATAGTAAGGCTGTT
This sequence comes from Campylobacter sp., assembly GCF_020024835.1. Taxonomy (GTDB): domain Bacteria; phylum Campylobacterota; class Campylobacteria; order Campylobacterales; family Campylobacteraceae; genus Campylobacter_D. Next base: position 1,676 of record NZ_JAHHTD010000038.1, read on the forward strand.
GAGAAATTTTATAACTTCTCCAAGAATTTTTTGTCCATTCCATTCATTTACCTCGTTTTTTTAAAAATAAATTACTTGATTTTTAAGATTTCAAGACATTTTTAACACGTTCAATAGTATCTTGCTTATACAAAGACAAACGAACAATAGAGTTTTCTACGGCTAAAAGATTATGGATTTCATTGGCTTTTAAACTAATACTATCTAACTCTTTAAGCAAAATTTGACCATTAGCAACACCAAAATCAATACAACCTTTTAAAACTTGAATAGTAATACCAAAATTAGTTTTATGATCTTTCATAAAACTACCTTTTGGCATATTAATGCAGATTTCTTTAGTATATTCAGTTTCTATCTTTTGAGAAACATATATATCATCTTTAAATTCTTCATTCCATTTGATCCTTTGATAAGGATTAACTCTAAATTCCAAATTATCTCTTAAGTTCTTTAATACGTGCTGCTTTACCTCTTCTATTTCTTAGATAAAACAATCTTGCACGACGAACACGACCTCTTCTTAATACATTTATACTCTCTAAACTTTCACTATAAATAGGAAAAATTCTTTCTACACCAACATTATTTGCACCAATTTTGCGAACAATAAAAGTTTCATCTACACCATTACCTCTACGAGCTATGCAAATACCTTCAAAATTTTGAATTCTAGCTTTATCACCTTCTTTAATACGAATAGCAAGTCTTAAAGTATCTCCAGCACGAAATTCTGGAACATTTTTACCTTCAATTTGTTTTTGCTCAAACTGCTCTATATATTTATTTTTCATAATGATATTCCTTAAAATTTGCGTTCATGCTTTTGATACAAATCAGGACGAAAAAATTTCGTTTTGCAAGACGCCATAGTAGTTTTTAAAGCTGTGATTTTAGCGTGATTTCCCTTTAAAAACTCTGAAGGTATATAAAATTTTCTATTTTCTTTTTCATATATCGGTGGCTTTGAAAAAGATGGAGCTTCTAAAAAATTATCTTCAAAACTTTCCTCATTTAAACTCTGGTAATTACCTAAAACACCATAAATATTTCGACTAATAGCATCACACATCACTAAAGATGCAAGCTCTCCTCCAGTCAATACAAAATCACCTATAGAAAAAACTTCATCGGCAAATTCCTCTACCACTCTTTCATCTAATCCTTCATATCTACTACAAATAAAACATATATGTTTTTTTTTAGCAAGTCGTTTAGAATCAATCTGTTTAAAAGATTTTGCGCAAGGAAGCACAAAAATAAAATAAACATCATTATCTTGCTTTTTAATCCATTCAAGACAATCAAACATTGGCTGAATTTGCATTAAAAGTCCAGCTCCTCCACCAATTTTATAATCATCTACTTTTAAATATTTATTCGTAGCAAACTTTCTAGGATTTACAAATGAAAATTCTAAAATATTTTTTTCTTTTGCCCTTGCTAAGATAGAAGCGTGAAAATAAGGTTCAATAAGCTCTGGAAATAAACTCACAAAAGTATATTTCATGAATTTTCTAAAATACCTAACGCATATTTTGTAAAAATTTTTTTATGCTTGATATCAATACTACATATGTATTTATCAATATAAGGAATGTAAAAGTTTTGTGCTAATGCTCGATTAATCAAACTATCATCGCTTTTAATAAAAAATAAAAAACCAGATCCATTTTCTAAGATATCTTCTATCACACCTAATCTCTCATTATCCTCAAAAACTTCACATCCTATGATATCAAAATAAAAATATTCATCTTTATTTAATATACAAGTTTGTCTTGTTAATTCTTTAGTTTGATAAAGTAAAATATTTGATAACTTTTTAGCTAACTCTAAACTTTCATAATTTTCAAATAAAACCAATGAACGATTAGCATCAAAAGATTTAATGGTATAAATTTTTCGATTAATATCAAAAAATTTAGCACCCTTTTTAAATTGTTCAAAAAAATCACTTAAATTATGTAACTTAACATAACCTTTCAAGCCGATACTTCTACCAAGTCTAGCAACTTGTATTAAATTATCATTCAATAGCTTTTACCGTAATGCGATAAGAAGTGGTATCTTTAACCTTATAAGCCATAATAACCGTTTTTATAGCATTAATCAACTTCCCGCTCTTTCCTATAAGCTTTCCAGTATCGACTGGATCTACATAAATTACAATCTCAGCAAAATTATCTTCTATATTCTTTCTTTTAATACAAATTTTATCAGGAAATTCGACGATTAACTTTGCATATTCTCTTAAAAAATCTTCAACCATTACTTTATTTACTTGTAATTGCAGCTACTCTATCGCTTAATTTTGCACCAACACTTTTCCAATAAGCTAAACGCTCTGCGTCAAATTTAACTACTTCAGGCTCTACCATTGGATTATAATAACCAATGCTTTCTATCCAACTTCCATCTCTTCGTTTTCTACTATCAGTTACAACTATACGATAAAATGGTCTCTTTTTACGTCCCATTTTTGTAAGTCTAATTACCGTCATTTTAATACTCCTAACATTAAAATTTTGTTATAGATATTTATATATCCATAAAAAAACCTTAATCAATGAGGTCGCTTAGCCTGCTGTAGCATATTCATAAAATTTTCCATACCCTTTTTATTTGAAAATTTTTTCGCTAATTTTGCTGCATTATTAAATTGCTTTAAAAAACGATTAACTTCTACTTGTGATAATCCCGCACCATTTGCAATACGACGCTTTCTAGCATTGTTTAACAAATCAGGATTTTCTCTTTCTTTAAGTGTCATAGATGAAATCATAGCTTTTATACGCGTAATTTCCTTAGAATTATCTAAATCAATATCTTTAATATTTGCAGTCATAGACGATAAACCAGGAATCATACTCATTAATGATTTCATACTTCCAAGTTTTTTCACATTTTCCATCTGATTTAAAAAATCATTAAAATTAAATTCACCTTTCTTAACTTTTTTTTTCAGAATTTTAGCCTCTTTTTCATCTATAATAGTTGCTGTTTTTTCAGCCAAAGTAGCTAAATCACCCTCACCCATAATACGACTAACTATTCTATCTGGTATAAAAACTTCTAAATCAGCTATCTTCTCGCCAACACCTATAAACCTTAATGGTACTCCAATTTGTCTTGCAATACCCAAGGCAATTCCACCTTTTGTATCGGCATCAAATTTACTTAAAATAACTCCAGTGATACCTAAAACTTCATCAAAAGAACTAGCTGTTTTAACCCCGTCTTGACCGCTCATAGCATCAGCGACGTAAAAAACCTCATCAGGATTTAAAATATTCTTTACCTCTTTCAATTCGTTCATTAATGCTACATCTATAGCTAAACGACCTGCTGTATCAACGAGCAATACATCATAAAGAGATTTTTTTGCCTTATCTAAAGCTTGTTTTGCAACATTTAAAGGATCATTCTCTCCATCTATAAAAAATAAATCTAACTCATTAGCTTGTGTTAATTGTTTAAGTTGTTCAACTGCAGCTAATCTTTGCAAATCACAAGCAGCAATCAAAACTTTCTTACCTCTCAATTTTAAATAATTGGCAATCTTTGCAGTTGTAGTAGTTTTACCACCACCTTGCAAACCACACATCAATACAATCGTAGGCGGTTTATTAGAAAAAACAAAACCTTGGTTTCCACTCTTAACACTAAGTATATCTTCTAAATTTTTCTTTATAGAATCTAAAAATTGTTTTTGACCGATACCATTTATTTTCAAATCATTTTCAACTAGTGTTAGTAGTTCTTTTGTTACCTTATGATGGACATCTGCTTTTAATAGGGATTTTTTCAAAGTGTCTAATGCGCTTTTTAAAGCTTTTTCATCATCTATAAAACGAAGTTTATTAACCGCAGATTTAAATGATTCACTAACTATTTCAAACACGTTCATCCCTTTTTAAATTTAAAACTTCAATTATAAAATCTTTTAGCTTAAACGCCTTTAAAAATTTAAATTTTTTATCTCAAATCCATAAACATTAAAACTTTCATCTGGCAATGCCTTAAATTTATAATCAAAAATACAAGTCTCATAACTATGTAAAAACATTCTATTAGCTGATATTTTAGCATATTTTTCATCGCCTATAATACCATTTTTTATATGTTTTAAATGAATTCTAATTTGATGAGTGCGACCTGTTTTTATAATAGCTTTAATTAAAGTTTTCTTAGCATTTACCATCAAAGGTATTACTTGAGTGCAAGCTTCAAGTCCAAATTTATCAATTTTGCTAAAAGCCCCGTGGTTAGTTTTAATCGTTGAAATTTTCTCATTAATTTCTATTTCTTCTGCTATCACTCCATTAACAATAGCTAAATAACTTTTATAAACATTTTGTTTTTTGTATTCTTCTATACATTTTACTCTAAAATCTTCATTTTTGCTTAAAAGCAAAACACCGCTTGTCTCTTTATCTAGTCTATTAATCAACTTTGCTCTATAAATATCTTCCATTTTCTCGCTAATTTGCCCAAATGGTTTATCTAATGCAATTATGTTATTATCTTCATATAAAATTTTTGCTTTTTTTATTTTTTGAATCACAAACTTTATCTTAGAATTCATCAATGTTCTTGCCATAGTTATTTTTTTTCCATTAACAAAAACACAACCATTATCAATTAAATTTTTAGCTTGATTATTTGAAATTTTTTCTTGTAATGCTAATAATTTATAAGCTTTATCTTGCATTTAAACCCTCTTTTATACTTTGAATAATCTGCAATAATTTCTGCTCTAAATAAATATTTATTTCATCTAAATTTTTACAAATATAAATATTTTCAATTTCATTATATAGACTTTCTTGATTAAAAAAATACTCACCTGAGATAATAATATTTTTATATTTTGCAGCTTCAACTGGATTATGTCCGCCAATATTTTTTACAAAGGATCCACACAAAAAGACTACATCGCTGATACTATAAAAGTTTTCAAGCTCTCCTAAACTATCTAGCAATAAACATTTCTCCACAAATTTACTTTCTAAGTCATTATCATCTAAATTTAAATTTGAAAATTTTTGCATTGTAAAATTATTCTTTTTACAAAATACTTGTAGAATTTTTTCCACATCTTCAAAACGCTCAGGATGCCTTGGTGCTACAATCAATTTATCATTCTTATTAAGTTTAATTTTAGAAAGCAATAACTCTTCTTCTTTTTCGTGAGTACTAGCAAAAATTATCAATCTTGAATTTAATTTTACAAATTCTTTTGTTTTTTTACTTTCATTATAAATCTTAATATTTTTACATACCTGAACATCTCTAGCACCAAGCATCTTAAGTCTATCTTTATCCTTTAAACTTTGTGCAAAAATTTCATCAACATACTTAAAAACAATCTTATAAAAAAATTTAAATTTCATATATCTTTTATAGGATCTATCACTAATTCTAGCATTAATCAAAATAACTTTTGCATTAAAAAATTTTGTCATAAAAATAAGCATCAACCAAAGTTCAGCCTCAAATATCACTAAAACTTTACAAGGTTTAATCCAAAAAGGAATAAAAATTTCAAATGGTAGAAAATTAACTTTATGAGTGTATTTTAATGCCTCTTTAAATCCCGTATTGGTGATAACTGAAATTCTATAATTATCAAATTGCTTAAGTAAGCACGCTATACTTTTAATTTCTCCATAAGAGCAAGCGTGAAAATGAATATCTGCATATTCCTCTTTTAAATTTTTATAAAGAAAAAATCTTGACTTTAAAGATATCTTATACTTCTCTTTAAAAAGACTTAAGATATATAAAAAAGGTGCTGCAAGAATATAAAATACCACAGCAAGAACATAATAAAGAAAAATCAACTTTGATTTTCTTCTTTTTCTCTATACAAAATTCTACCACAATGTGGGCAAGTTACTATTTCATCACCTTTTAAAACAGCCAAATAAGTTTTATCATAAATTCTCATAAAACAACCATAACACGCATGTTTTCTTACAGGAACTACTGCACTATTGTGAGCCCATTTTCTAATTTTTTCATAAAAAGTTAATACTTTTTGATTTATTTCACCTATAAGTTTAACTTTTTTATCATAAATTTCTAATCTTTCTTTCTCTATATCAACAAGAACAACTTTTGTTTTAGCATCTATTTCATCCACTTCGCTCTCAAATTCATCTCTTTTTAGTTTTAATTCTTGTTTAAATTTTTCCTTGTTTTCTAAGATTTTATCTAGTCGATCTATTTCCTCATTTGCCGCATCAAGTTGTTCTTTAGCTATATCTTCTTCTATTTTTAAAGCACTAGCTTCTTTTTCTGTCTTAATAGCAGCACTTTTTTTAGAAAGTTCTTTAATTTTCTCATTAAATTCTAATATATGATTATTATTTTGAATCTTTTGATGCTCTATATCTTTTATATCCTTATCGAGTGTTTCAATTTCTTCTACAGTCTTATCAAGTAATAAGCATTTTTCTTTTAAATTCTTAGTAGCTTCATCAACTCTTAAAACAAAACTATCCAACTCCTTATCAATCTGCGATAAAACTATAAGTTGTTCTAAATATTTATTCATTAATCTTTCCTTAAAAATATTGAAATGGATTTTTTGAAAGCAATATTATAACTTCTATAGGAAAATTTTGCAAATATCTTGATAAAATTTCACCAAAACAATTCTCACTTTCGTAATGTCCTATATCAATTAAACTAAGATTATTATGATAGCTTTCAAGTGCTTGATGATATTTAAAATCACCACTTAAAAAACAATCTGCCTTTATATTTGAAATTAAATTTCCACCACTGCCAGTGCATACTGCTATAGAATTAATTTTTCTCGTAGCTTCTACTACCCTTATATGTTCAAATTTTAATTTATCTTTTACATACATCACAAGCTCACTAAAAGACAAATTCACATCACAATAAACTACAAAATCATCTTTTTTTCGAATGCTAAAACCTAAAATTTCCTTGGTAAAATAAACATTTAAATGACTCAAATCAAAATTAGTATGCATAGCAATTAATGCAATATTTTTCTGTATCATTCGTGTAATTAATTTTTGAGGATATAATTTTCCACTAATATGTTTTAAATTATTGAAAATTAGAGGATGATGGACAATAAATAAAGAATTTGAATGTGCTTTTTCAAGTAAATTTTCATCAATATCTAAACTAAGATAAATTTTTTCAATCTCTTGATCTAAATCTCCGATTAATAATCCACTATTATCCCAAGAACTTTGAGTCTCAAATGGACTTATTGAATTAAGAAAATTATAAATTTCTTTAATTTTCATTTAAATTTTCTTTATAAATTAAAGCACAATTTTTAGATAATTCTCTAATTTTCAGCATATAATCTTGCCTTTGAGTCACAGAAATTGCACCTCTTGCGTCTAAAAGATTAAAAGTATGAGCAGCTAACATACAATAATCATATGCAGGTAAAGCAAGTTTAGCATTTAAAGCATTTTTGCACTCATTGTAAGCATTTTCAAATTGCGAATTTAATACCATTACATCACTAATTTCAAAATTATATTTACTAAATTCATACTCCCCTTGTTTATGAACATCTCCATAAGTAATCTTTTCACCATTAAATTCATTCCAAATAATATCATAAACACTATCTATATTTTGAAGATACATTGCAATTCTCTCAAGTCCATAGGTAATTTCAACGCTGACTAAATCCACAGCTATACCACCAACTTGTTGAAAATAAGTAAATTGTGTTACCTCCATACCATCAAGCCAAACTTCCCAACCTAATCCCCAAGCACCTAAACTCGGGCTTTCCCAATTATCCTCAACAAAACGTATATCGTGTGATTTTAAATCAAATCCTAAATTTTCCAAACTTTTCAAATATAATTCTTGTATGTTATCAGGGCTTGGTTTAATTAAAACCTGAAATTGATAATAAGCACCTAATCTATTAGGATTTTCTCCATACCTGCCATCTGCTGGTCTTCTACTTGGAGCCACATAAGCTGCTGCCCATGGTTTTTTACCTAAACTTCTCAAAAAAGTAGCAGGATGAAAAGTTCCAGCTCCTGCAGGAAAATCATAAGGTTGCATAATAACACAACCTTGTTTTTGCCAAAATTCTTGCAAACTCAATATCATTCTTGAAAAAGTCATCATATTTTCGTTTCCTCTGATTGTTCTTGAGTATTCGCATAAAGATCTATTGTTTTATTCCACATCATTTTATATTTTCTTTTCAAAAATTCTATTTCATCTCTTGCATGTTTTAATTCTAAATTTAAAGTTTCAATAGTATTACGATCAGCATCATATAATTCTTGCATAGAATAAAGTGCATCTTTTAAAAATTTATTTTCACTTTTTAAAGCTTCTAAAGTCTCATCTTTTGCATCTAAAACTTTCTCGTGCAAATTCAAAATCGTGCCGATAGTTTTTTCAACAAAACTCTCACCTGCTAATGTCATAGAATTAACCATAGCGGGTTGATGATTGGACATAGTTGGAACTATGCTAAAAGTTCCTTGATTTGCTTCAATATAAATTTTATCATCTTCCTCTTTAAAATTTAAGGAACCTTTTGCCATCATTCCTTTAACAACATCTTCAGACAAATGAACTAATTGACAAAATTCTTTTAATTCTAAATAAGTTTGCATCAATTTCCCCTAAAGAAAAATTTCAATCTGACTAGAGTCACTATTTAATTTTTCTTGTTGTTTTTTTCTATCTTCAAGTAAATCTTGAGCTAAATTTTCATCTCCTATAGCTAAAATTTGAGCGGCCAAATATGCTGCATTAATAGCTCCTGATTTTCCAACTGCTAAAGTAGCTACAGGAATTCCACTTGGCATTTGAACTATAGAAAATAAAGAATCCATACTAGCTAAATTACTTCCTGGTATTGGTATTCCAATAACAGGTTTTGTAGTATAAGCAGCCACTGCTCCTGCTAAATGAGCAGCCATACCAGCTGCTGCTATAAAAACTTTAGCACCTTTAGCTTCTGCGTTTTTTATGTATTCTTGTGTTCTATGAGGACTTCTATGAGCAGAAGTGATTAAAACCTCGTATTTTATATTAAATTTTTCAAGTATCCCCAAGGTTTCCTTAACAATATCATAATCACTTTTACTACCCATTAACACCGCTACAAATTTCATCTTATATTATTCCTTAAAAAACTATAATTTGGAAATTTAAAAGGTAAAAAAATTTCATTTTCATTACCACTATGAATTTCACTAAATTCTTTATTATTCTTTGCTAATAATTGCTTAAATACTACAAAATTTTTTCCATTCTTTTCATATACAAGACCTATCTTATTTTCACCAGTTTCAATACAAGAATTTACAGGTGCTAAAATTTCATACTCTTGCCCTATTTTTATTTTACCTTTACATTTAAAAAATTCCCCATTTTCACTAATGGCATGCACTTGATGCGTTCCTTCTTCAATACTACTATCACAATTTATAGAATCATTTTTTTCATAAACTCTTGAAACTAAATAGCCATCTGTAAAACCTCTATTTTTCAGAGTCTGAATTTCTTTTTCATACTTGATTGCCTCAAAAGAATTATTCAATACATCATCAACTGCCATTTTATAAGTTCTAGTTGTAAGTGCTACATAATATTCACTCTTAGTTCTACCTTCTATTTTAAAAGCGTGAATGCAATTTTCTTGCATAATTTTTTGTATATACGAACTTAAATTTAAATCCTTAGAATTAAAAATATGTGTTCCTTGTTGATCTTCTTCTAATCTAAATAAGGTATTTGTATCAGGATTTTTAGCATAAAGCTCATAAGCAAAACGGCAATCATTAGCACAAGAACCACGATTACTCATACGACCACTTTGCACTGATGAAATTAAACATCTACCAGAATAAGCAAAACACATCGAACCATGGACAAAACTTTCTAGTTCTATATCACAATGATTTTTTAATTCCTTGGCATCTTTTAGTCCAAGTTCTCTAGCTATTACGATACGTTTTGCACCCATATCTTTATAAACTTGTGCATCAAGATAATTTAAAATATTAGCTTGAGTAGAAACATGGATATTAATATCTGGTGCGATTTCTTTAACCAAACGCATAGCACCTACAGAAGCTACTATAAAAGCATCTGGATTCATTTCTTTTAATTTTAAAATATGTCTTTTTAAACCATCAATTTGAGAACTAAAATGAAATCCATTAATGGTAACATAAATCTTTTTACCCTTATCGTGAGTATAATCAATGGCTTCTTTAAAAGTATCGTAATTAAAATCTCTAGCCGTTCTAGCTCTTAATGAAAAATTGCTCACACCAGCATAAACAGCATCAGCACCATAAGCTAATGCGATCTTCAACTTCATAAAATTTCCAGCAGGTGCGACAATTTCTGGATGGATCATTTTTTACCTAAACTAGCGATCAATGCCTCTATATCATCATTACTTACAACATCAGCAGTAGTATCACCTTTAATATGCACAGCAGAACCTACACGTTTTTCATCATCAATTTTACCTTCAAATAAACTACTCATATATCTACTTAAAGCTCTCATTACATTAATAACACGTTCAATTTTTTGACGATGAATATCTTGATATTGCATAGCATCCATAGCCATCATAACTTCATCTTGCCCAGTTTGCAAACAACCTGTAATTTCATCAATGATATTTTTTGCATTATTATTTGCCTCTATAGCCCCTTTGAAACTTTCCACATTAGGAAATTTTGCATTCAATTTTCCAAAAATATCAATATTTTTATTTAAAGTTTCGCTAATTAGACAAAGTTCATTTTCAGAATTTGCAAAAAAATCATTAATTGCCTCAAGCTTTTCCATCATTTCTGTAGCTTTTAGTTCGCTATCTCTTGTTACATCATCAAGTTGATGCACAACTTTATGTTCTTTACTTGGCGGAGGTGGTGGCCAAGCCATATCTGCTCTTGCTCTATAATCACCACTTATTACATCATTAATAAGTTGCTGATTTTTTGCCTCATCTTCATAATCTTCGCAGTTTGTTTCTGGCTTTGCTTCTTCTGTATCCACAGAATCAAGATCTAAATTATCAGAACCGCTCATTAAAGCATCTAACTCTTCTTGGGTCATCTTACACCTTTTTTATATGATAATTATAATCTTGTATTATATTATAAAAAATTATAATTAAATATTAATTTATATAAAAATTATTCTATTTTTTTGATAATAAAATATATTTTTACTTTGC
>NZ_JAHHTD010000039.1 GCF_020024835.1 Campylobacter sp.
TGCTATGTATTTTTCTACATTATAAGTAGGAAGTATGATTGAAATTTGAGACATTTTTACCCTTGCTAATTATAAAGATATAACATTAAATTTCGATATTATCTAATATAAATGGTATTATTTTAACTTATTTATTAAAACTAGGAAAATGATGAAAAAGATTTTAATTACAGGTGCTGATGGTTTCATAGGCTCTCACTTAGTTGAAATGCTCTTTAAAGAAAGTAAAGATAAAAATTCACCATATTTTGATTATAAAATCAAGGCTTTAAGCTATTATAATTCTTTTAATCATTGGGGTTGGCTTGAGGATATAGAGTGTTTAGAAAGTATAGAAGTTGTTTGTGGGGATATTAAAGATCCGCATTTTGTTAAAAATATCACTAAAGATGTGGAGATTATTTTTCATCTAGCAGCTTTAATAGCTATACCTTATTCTTATATCGCTCCTGATAGTTACGTAGATGTTAATATAAAAGGCACCTTAAATATTTGTCAAAGTGCGCTTGAAAATGGCGTCAAACGCATTATTTGCACTAGCACGAGTGAGGTTTATGGCTCGGCTTTATATGTGCCTATAGATGAAAAGCACCCTTTGCAAGCTCAAAGTCCGTATTCAGCGAGTAAAATAGGTGCTGATTGCTTAGCTTTGAGTTTTTATAATTCTTTTAATATTCCTCTTATTATAGCAAGACCTTTTAATACTTATGGCCCAAGACAAAGTGCAAGGGCTGTTATACCTACTATCATCACGCAAATTGCAAGCAATATAAAGCAGATTAAATTAGGCGATGTTTCTCCTACGAGGGATTTTAACTATGTTAAAGATACTTGTTTAGGTTTTATAAAATTAGCTCAATGCCAAAAAGCCATTGGAGAGGTTGTAAATATAGGATCAAATTATGAAATTAGTATCAAAGATACTTTAGAGCTTATTAAAAAGCTTATGAAATCTAATGTAGAATTTATCATAGAAGATGAGAGAATAAGACCTGAAAATAGCGAAGTATTTAGGCTTTGTTGTGATAATACCAAGATAAAAACTCTCACAGATTTTTTACCAAAATACGACATAGAAAAAGGTTTAAAAGAGACTATTAAATGGTTTGAAAATCCTTTAAATTTAAAAAAATATAAAAGTAATATTTACAATATATAAGGTTTGCATTTTGAAAGAAAAAATTTTAATCATAGGTGCTGGAGGGCACGCAAGATCTTGTGTTGATGTCATAGAGCTTGAAAATAAATTTGAGATAATAGGCTATGTGGAAAAAGATAGCGATAAAAAAAGTTTTAAGTATCCTATTTTAGGATGTGATGATGATTTAAAAAATCTTTTTAAGATAACTAAATTTGCTTTTATAGGCGTAGGACAGATTAAAAATGTAAATGATAGAGTAAGAATTTATGAAAATTTAAAAAGCATAGGTTTTATTTTGCCAACTATCATAAGCCCTCTTGCTTATGTCTCACCTTATGCAAATATACAAGAAGCAAGTATAATAATGCACTATGCTTTAGTTAATACAAATGCACAAATTGGAAAAGCTTGTATAATAAATTCAAAAGCCTTAGTAGAACACGATGCTATAATAAAAGACTTTTGTCATATATCTACTACTGCTGTGGTAAATGGAAAGTGTATCATAGAAGAAAAAAGCTTTTTAGGATCAAACACTCACTTAAAACACGGAACGATTTTAAAAGCAAAAAGTGTGTATTATAACAAACTAAACAACACTTCCCTATTTACTGGGGGGGGGGGAATGAGTGCATAAAGGAAAATGATGAAAAAATACATTAGCAATGAAGAAATTTCAGGTAATTTAGGAAGCAATGAAGAAATTTGGGAGCAAATTTTTTCTAAAAAAGAATGGGGTAAATACCCAAGTGAAAGCATTATAAGATTTATAGCAAGAAATTTTTATAATGTCCAAGATAGAAGTAAAATCAATATCTTAGAATTAGGACTTGGCACAGGAGCAAATTTATGGTTTTGTGCAAAAGAGGGCTTTAATGTAAGTGGCATAGAGTGGAGTAAGACAGGAGTAGAGCGTTTTAAAGCTAGAATGAAAGATGAAAATTTAAGCGATAAAATCAAACAAATAAAAATTGGTGATTATGTAGAAAGATTAGATGAATTTGAAGATGAGAGCTTTGATGCGTGGATAGATAGCTATTCTTTAGCTTATAATGATTTTGAAAAAACTAAGTTCATCATACAAAAGGCTATGAAAAAGCTAAAAAGTGGGGGCAAGTTTTTGTCCATCACTCCAAGCCTTTATAATGATGGCTTTGAAAAAGATGAAAGCTTAGGTTATCATTTAGTAAAGCCTGCAAGCGGGAGTGATGCTTGCACGGGGGTTATAAGGTATTGTGATGAAAAAGATTTACAAGAGCTTTATGAGGGTGCAACTTATAGCATTAATGATATAAAAATTCACATACAAAAAAATCTAACTAAACAATTAAATGAACTTTTTATAATCGAGGGGTATAAAATATGAATTATTTGTGGGAGCAAATTTTTTCTAAAAAAGAATGGGGTAAATACCCAAGTGAAAGCATTATAAGATTTATAGCAAGAAATTTTTATAATGTCCAAGATAGAAGTAAAATCAATATCTTAGAATTAGGACTTGGCACAGGAGCAAATTTATGGTTTTGTGCAAAAGAGGGCTTTAATGTAAGTGGCATAGAGTGGAGTAAGACAGGAGTAGAGCGTTTTAAAGCTAGAATGAAAGATGAAAATTTAAGCGATAAAATCAAACAAATAAAAATTGGTGATTATGTAGAAAGATTAGATGAATTTGAAGATGAGAGCTTTGATGCCATTATAGATATAGCTTCACTTTGTTGTAATGATAGAGAAAAGTCAAAAAATATTTTTTTAAAGGCTATTAAAAAGCTAAAAAATGGTGGCAAATTTTATTCTAGTGCTTTATCTAAAAATATTTTTGGTTATGAAGCTAATAAGGGAGATTTTTTTGAACCAACTAAGGGAATTTACACAGGAGTGGGGATTTTGCGTTTTGATGATGAAGCGAGTTTAAAAGAGCTTTATAAAGAATTAAAATGTATCAATTTTTACACTCAGACTTTAAAAAGTGATGGAGTCATTAATGATGAAATTTTAATTTTTGAAGGTGAAAAAAGTCCTATGGGGGGGGGAATCATCAAAAATAAGGCTTTGGAAAATGAGTAAGATTTTGCTTGAAAATTTTGATGGTCATTTTTGTGATGATTTTAGCGAGGATATTTATTTTCAAAAAGAATACGTAGGGCTTTATGGAGAGGTTTTTGAATTTATCTATAAAGAAAATGGAAATTTTTTTAAAATCGTAGCTAATAAACAAAAGATAAAAAATACTTCTTTTTTTGATTTGCAAAGTCCTTACGGCTATGGTGGAATTTATAGCAATAGCGTAGATAGTGATTTTTTAACAAGAGCTTTAAGTGGTTTAAAACAACAAGCTTTAAAAGAAAATATCATCGCTTTTTTTATAAGATTTCATCCTTTTGACAAAAATTTAAATTTTTATCAAACAAAGCTTGATTTTTTCAAAAAAGAAAGAAAGATAGTCATAGTGCCAGTTTATAAAGATTTAGAGCAAATTAGAGCAAATTATAGCCCAAGGATAAGAACTTATATAAAAAAAGCAAGAAAAGAGCTTGAAATTTCTATAGTAAATGCAAAAGATGCTAAAGATTTTAAAAGACTTTATGATGAAACTATGAGAAAAAATCAAGCAAGCAAATTTTATTTTTTTAGTGATGATTATTTTAAAGAGCTTTTTAATTTTAAGTCAAATTTAGTTTTAAAAGCAAGCTATGATGGTGAAATTTTAGCTTATGCTAGTTTTTTCTTAGATAAAAAATTTGCTTATTATCACTTAAGTGCAAACAAAAATGAAAAATACGCAAACGCAGCTTTACTTGATTTTTCTTTTGAAATTTGTTCTAGCAAAGATATAGATTTTGTTTTGCTTGGCGGTGGGGTTAAAGATGATGATAATTTGTTTTATTTTAAGCAAAAATTTTCGACACTTGAGAGCTTTTTTTATATAGGTGGTATGATTTTTGATGAGGTAAATTATAAAGAATTTTGTAAAGCTTATAAAAATAATTTCTTTTTAAAATATCGTGATACGGGGGGGGGTAGAAGTGATTTTTATAATCTTTAAATGGAGTAAAAATGAAATATTGTGATTATTGTGTGATGCCAGATACTAGGCCTGGGATTAAATTTAGCCTTGATAAGGAGGGTAAAAATATATGCAGTGCTTGTATCAATCACAAAAATAAAGAAAAGATTGATTATAAAGCTAGATTTAAGGAGCTTGAAGAGCTTTGCGATAAATACAGACGTTGTAATGGTAAATTTGAGTATGATTGTGCTATAGCAGTAAGTGGAGGCAAAGATAGTCATTTTCAAGTGCATATTATGAAAGAGAAATTAGGAATGAATCCTGTGCTTTTTAGCGTTGAAGATAATTTTACTATGACTGAGGCGGGCAAGAAAAATTTAAGAAATATCAGTGAGGAATTTGCTTGCCATCTTATCACTCTTAAGCCTGATATTAAAACTCAAAAAAAAGTAATGCTAAAGACCTTTGAAAAATATGGCAAACCTACTTGGTTTATAGATCGTCTTATATATTCTTATCCTTTTGCAATGGCTCTTAAATTTAACACACCCTTGCTTGTTTATGGAGAAAATGTAAGCTATGAATATGGCGGTAGTGATGGGCTTGAAACGCCAAGTGCTAAAGGTATATTTTTAAATGGGGTAGCAAGTGATTTAGACATTAATGAATTTATCGATGAGGAAACTAGCAGAGAAAATTTGCAATTATTTTTTAATCCTAACAAAGATGATATTAATAAGCTTGATCCTATATATCTTTCTTATTTTGTTAAGTGGAATTCTTATGAAAATTATATTTTTGCTAAGAGTAGGGGATTTTGTGATTTAAATGGAGAATGGGATAGGACTCATTGTGCTGAAAATTTTGATCAAATAGATAGCATAGCTTATACGCTTCATGCTTGGATGAAATATCCTAAATTTGGGCACGCTATGGCGAGTGATTATGCTTCAAGATTTGTTCGCTATGGGCTTTTAAATAGGCAAGAAGCAGTAAAAATAGTCAAAAAAAGAGATCATTTGCTTGATAATAAATGTATAGAGGATTTTTGTGCTTTTGTGGGCATTAGCAAGGCTAAATTTTATGAGATAGTGCAAAAGCATTATAATTTGGATTTGTTTTATAAAAATGAATTTGGTGAGTTTAAACTCAAAGAAGAATTAAAAGGATAATTATGATTTCATCTTTAAAAGCTTATAATGAAAAATACGACAAAGGCTATGGAGTGCTATATCCTGATGGACATATAGTAAGATTTTATGAGAGAGTATTAAAATACAAATTAAACAAAACAAGTGGGAATTTACTTGATTTTGGTTGTGGCAATGGTGTTCATTGTGCTTATTTTAAAAGCAAAGGCTTTAATCCCTTTGGCATAGATATAGTAGCTAGTATAAGGGCTAATTGGGAAAAATTGTCATTGGGGGGGGGGAATTTGCATATAATAAATCCAAATTCTAGTTTTAAAAATCTTTTTAATGAAAAAATGGACGTTATTTTTGCAAATCAAAGTTTGTATTATTTGTCTAATTTAAAAGAAACTATACAAGAATTTTATGAATTAGCAAATGATAAGGCTGTATTTTTTGCCACTATGATGAGTGAAAAAAATTATTATTATAAAAATTCTAGTGAATGTGAAAATACAAATTTAAAAAAAGTAGTTTTAAAAGGTAGATTAAATGAGGAAAGTTATATTAATTTTATTAAAGAACCTTGTGAATTAAAAGAACTTTTTAAGCCTTTTAAAACTCTTTATCTTGGCGAGTATGACCCTATAAATATTTTTGATTTTGAAAATGAGGGAAGTGCTCATCATTATATTTATATAGGTGTTAAAGAATGAAAAAAACTATTATCATAGCAGAAGCTGGAGTTAATCACAATGGCGATATAAATTTAGCTAAAAAACTCATTGAGCTTGCTGCAAAAGCTGGTGCTGATTATGTTAAATTTCAAACTTTTATAGCAAAAGATTGCGTTTGTGCTCATACTAAAAAAGCTCAATATCAAATCAACAATACAAAAAACGATTCAGAAAGCCAGCTAATGATGATAGAAAAATTAGAGCTTGATAAAAAAGCACATAAAATTTTGATCGATCATTGTAAAAAGCATAAGATTAAATTTTTATCTACGCCTTTTGATTTAGCTAGTATCGAATTTTTAGCTAGTTTAGATTTGGATTTTTTTAAAATTCCAAGCGGGGAAATCACTAATTTTATATATCTTAAAAAAATAGCAAAACTAAATAAAAAAATCATACTTTCAACGGGTATGAGTAGTTTAGGTGAGATTGAAAGAGCGATTGATATTTTAGTAAAATATGGCACAAAAAGAAAAAATATAAATTTATTACATTGTAATAGTGCTTATCCTACGCCTTTTGAAGATGTCAATTTAAAAGCTATGCAAACTTTAAAAGATGCTTTTAAGCTTAATGTTGGGTATTCTGATCATACTTTAGGAATTCATATTTGCTTAGCTGCTGTAGCCCTTGGAGCTTGTATAGTAGAAAAGCATTTTACTTTAGATAAGACTATGCAAGGGCCTGATCATTTAGCTAGTTTAGAGCCTCAAGAATTACACACTTTGTGTAAAAATATAAGAGAATTAGAGCTTAGCCTTGGAAATGGCGTTAAAAAGGCTAGCAAAAGCGAAAAGTCAAATTTAAAAATAGTAAGAAAATTTTTAGTAGCTAATAAAGACATCAAAAAAGGTGAAAAATTTAGCGAAGAAAATTTATGTGCTAAGCGAAGCGGCGGTGGAATTTGTGCTATGAATTATGAAAAATATATCAACAAAATAGCTAAGAAAAATTACAAAAAAGATGAAATTATAAATGAGTAGAAAAATTTGTGTAATTAGTGGCACGAGGGCTGAATGGTATTTACTTAAAAATTTATGCAAGCAAATTAAAAAAGATGAGGATTTAAAATTACAACTTATCTTAACTGCTTCACATTTGAGTAAAGATTTTGGCTTTACTTATAAAGAAATAGAAAAAGAATTTAAGATAGATAAAAAAATAGATATTTTATTAAGTAATGATAATAACATATCACTTTGCAAAAGTATGGCTTTGCTTGAAATTTTACTTTGCGAAGCTCTTTTTAGCTTAAAACCTGATATAGTAGTAATTTTAGGCGATAGATATGAAATGCTAGCTGTGGCTAGTGTGTGTCTTATTATGCAAATTCCTTTAGCTCATATTTGTGGTGGAGAGCTTACTTTAGGTGCTATAGATGATAGCATAAGGCATAGCATTACTAAAATGGCACATTTGCATTTTGTTTCTACTAAAGAATACAAAAAAAGAGTTTTGCAACTTGGCGAAGATGAAAAAAGAGTTTTTAATGTAGGGTCTTTAGGTGGAGAATTAATAAACAATATAAATTTTTTAGACAAAAAAACATTAGAAGATGATTTAAATATCAAATTTAAAGAAAATATTTATTTAATAACCTATCATCCACAAACTATAAATAAAAAATCAATCAAAAAACAAATCAACACTTTGTTAAATTTTTTAGATACCATAGAAAATGCAAGTTTGATTTTTACAAAAGCAAATGCTGATGAAAATGGCTTTTTAATCAATGAAATGATTAAATTGTATTGTGAAAAAAAATCATTTAAAGCAAGATTGTTTGATAATTTAGGTTCTTTAAGGTATTTGAGTTTGATGAAAATTTGTAAAGCTGTAATAGGCAATAGCTCAAGTGGAATTTGCGAAAGTCCTTTTTTAAGAATACCTTGTATAAATATAGGCGATAGGCAAAGAGGTAGAATGTGTGCAAAAAATATTATAAATTGTGAAATATCAAATTTAAAACAAGCTTTTGAAAAACTAGCTTGCAAGCAATACAAACAAAATCTAAGAAATTTTATCAATCCTTTTTATAGTGAAAATACTAGCTATAATATTAAAGAAATTTTAAAAACTTATGATTTACAAGCAATACTTAATAAAGAATTTATAGATTATGAATGTAAATAACTTAAAATTAAAAGAAAATTCCAGCATTAAAAAAGCTTTACAAACTATAGGGGAGCTTAGAGTAAGGCTTGCTTTAGTTGTTGATGAAAATGATAATTTTTTAGGTGTAATTAGTGATTCTAATATAAGAAAAGCTTTGATTAATGATTATAAATTAGAAGATAGCATTAAAAATATTTATACAAAAAATCCTATTGTCGTGCAAAAAGAGGATTGTGATGAGAAGATTTTATTAAATTTAAGTGCAAAATATGATATTTATGATTTTCCTATAGTAGATAAAAATAACAAAGTTATTGCTATAAAATCCATAGCTTCGATATTTTGCAAGGAAAAAAATAAAAATAATATAATCTTAATGGCAGGTGGCCTTGGGACTCGTTTAAAAGAACTTACAAAAAATACCCCAAAACCTATGCTAAAGGTGGGAAATAAGCCTATATTAGAAAGTATTATCACTAAATTTAAAGAGCAAAATTTTGAAAATTTTATTCTTTGTGTTAATTATAAAAAACAAGTGATAGAAAAATACTTTAAAAATGGTGCTAAATTTGGTGTTAATATAAAATACATTAAAGAAAAAAAGAGATTAGGGACAGCAGGTGCTTTAAGTCTTATTAAAGACGAAATTAAAGAAAGTTTTATAGTGATGAATGCTGATATTTTAACCGAGCTTGATTTTAATAAATTACTCCAAGCTCATAAAAAAAGTAAAGCTTTAATGAGTGTTTGTCTTAGAGAATTTGCTTATAAAATTCCTTATGGTGTCGTAGAGCTTAATAAAAATTATATTAAAGATATCAAAGAAAAACCTGTATCTAAATTTTTAGTGAGTGCGGGGATTTATGTTTGTGAGCCTTGTGTTTTAAAATTATTAAAAGAAAATGAGTATTTTGATATGCCAGATTTTATAAAATTGCTTATGCAAGAAAATAAAATCAATACTTTTTTGATTGATGATTATTGGATAGACATAGGGCAAATTGATGAATTTAAAAAAGCTAATGAGGAATTTAAATGAAAGCTTTGATAATAGGCTATGGAAGTATAGCTAAAAAGCATTTTTTAGCTATGAAATCTTTAGCTTATGATATAAGTGTAGTTTCAAAGCATTTAAATGATACAGACATTAAAACTTATAAAAATTTAGATGAGCTTGATTTGAATTTTTATGATTTATTTGTGATTTGTAATGTTACAACTAAACATTATGAGACATTAAAATACATAGATGAAAAGGTAAAAGATAAGCTTATTTTAGTGGAAAAGCCTTTATTTGAAAAATATAAAATTTTAAATACAAACAATACCATATATGTAGCTTATCTTTTGAGATTTAATTCTTTAGTGCAAAGATTAAAAGAGCTTGTAAATACAGATAAAAATATATATTTTGCCAAATTTATGTGCGGATCTTATTTGCCAAATTGGCGAGAGGGTGATTATACAAAAAACTATAGTGCTAAAAAAGAACTAGGCGGTGGAGTTTTGCTTGATCTTTCTCACGAAATCGATCTTGCATTTTATTTTTTTAATGATCTTACTTTGCTTTATTCTCAAAGATTAAAACTTTCAGAATTAAAAATAAACAGCGATGATTTTTCTTTTTTGTCATTGCAGTCAAAAAGGAGTTTGATTCATATAGAGCTTGATTATTTTTCTAAATTTATACAAAGAAAGATAATTTTTCATTCTAACCAGATAAGCTATGAAGCAAATTTGATAGAAAATACTTTAAAAATTTATGATAAAAATCATAAAGTTGAAACTCAAAATTTTCAAAATGACACTATAAATACTTTAAAAAATTTGCATATTAATGTGGCTAAGAAAAGTAAAGATTTATGTGATATCATACAAGCTAATAAGATTTTAAAATTATGCGATGAGGTTAATTATGGATAATATTTTATGCACTATTTGTGCAAGAGGTGGCTCTAAGGGAGTTAAAAATAAAAATATCAGAAAGATTAATGACTTAGAATTAATAGCTTATAGCATTATTCAAGCTAAAAATTCAAAGCTTTTTAAGCACATAGTAGTAAGCACAGATAGTGATGAAATAGCAGAAGTGGCTTTAAAATATGGTGCAGAAATTTTTTTTAAAAGAGAGGCGAGTTTAGCTAGTGATGATTCGCCTAAACTCCCTGTAATGAGAGATGCGTTAATTAAAAGTGAAAAATACTTCAATACCAAATTTGACACCTTGATAGACTTAGACGCTTCAGCACCTTTAAGAAGAAGTCAGGACATAAAACAAGCTTATGAGCTTTTTATAAAAGAAAATAAATCAAATTTAATAACTGCTGTGCCTGCAAGACGCAATCCTTATTTTAACCTTATCGAAGTGAGTGGAGATTGTGTGCAACTTTCAAAAGAAGGAAATTTTAATACCAGACAAAGTGCTCCAAGATGTTATGATATGAATGCTAGTATTTATATTTTTAAACGTGATAAACTTTTAAAAAGTGATGATTTATTTGGAAAAGAAACTTCACTTTATGTGATGAATGAAGAAAGTGCTTTTGATGTAGATAGTGAATTTGATTTTGAAATAGTTGAATTTTTGATTAAAAAAGCTAATTTAAAGCAGGAAGATTTTTGATGATAAAAGATAAAGTTGTATTGATTGTTGGGGCTTGTGGCAGGATAGGAAGTGCTTTAAGTAAGGCTTGCTTAGAGCATAATGGAAAGATTATCATTGCTGATATAAATGAGGATAAATTATATAAATTAAAAAATGATTTAAACAATGATGAAAAGATTTTAAGCATAGCATTTGATATCAATGACAAAAATGCCATTAACTTATGCTTGCAAAAGGGCGTGAGTAAATTTGAGAAAATAGATACTTTTATTAATTGTGCTTATCCTATGGGTAAAAATTGGGGTAAATTGCCATATTATGAAGCAAGTTATGAGCAAATTTGTGAGAATTTAAATTTGCATTTGGGTAGTTTTATGTTTATAGCTTGTGAAATGGTTAAATTTTTTAAAAAACAAGGATTTGGAAATATAATAAATTTAAGCTCTATTATGGGTGTATATGCTCCTAAATTTGAAAACTACAAAGGCACTTTAATGCAAAGTTCTTTAGAATATAGTGTCATAAAAGCAGGCATTAATCATCTTGGAGTGTGGCTTGCTAAAGAGCTTTTTAATACAAACATACGAGTAAATTCAGTAGCTTTTGGTGGCATTAAAGACAATCAGCCTCAAATTTTTTTAGACGCTTATAGAAAATGCTGTGCTAGTAAAGGTATGTTAGAAGCAGATGATGTGTGTGGCATTTTGTTGTTTTTAATTTCTAATTATTCTAAATTCATTACAGGTCAGACTATAGTAGTAGATGATGGTTGGGGGTTATAAAAATGTTTGCAAAAAATATACAATCTTTGTTAAATCCTATCTTAAGGCAAAAATTGCTTCAAATTCAAGAGCAAAATGAAAACAAATTCCACATAATACAAGGCAAAGATAATTTAGATATAAATTTATTAAATACTTATGATAATACTCTTATGTATGAAAACACTTTAGAAGAATTAAATACTATGTTAAATACTTATGAGAATAAGTATTTTTTATATCCTGTGTTATATTTTTATGGCTTTGGTAATGGAATTTTATATAAAGCTTTATTACAAAATCAAAATCACCAATACATAATAGTTTTTGAAAAAGACTTAGAAATAATATACACTATGTTTAAAATTTTAGATTTTACTAAGGAGTTAAAAGAATCAAGGCTTATTATAATTGATACTAATAATCTTAAAAAACAAGATTATTATTTTTTGTGTTCAAATAATCCTTTTTTTAATTTTTCAAGAGTATATTTTTTGGAATTGCATTCTAGTTATTATGAAAGATATCAAGATGATGTATTAAAAGTAAATAATAATTTATTAGAATCTTTTAAAAATTCTATATTTTCACAAGGAAATAGCCCTACAGACGCCCTACAAGGTATAGAGCAATTTGTTTATAATATACCTTCTATGATAAGCAATCCAAG
>NZ_JAHHTD010000004.1 GCF_020024835.1 Campylobacter sp.
TTACTGGAAAATGCTGACTCCTTTGAGTTGCTATTAAATGATATAGAAGTTAAAAAATTTTTATTTAATTTAGAAATTATACTAAGAGATGATAGTGATTTTTTTCAAAGGCAAGAAAATATAAATTTACAAAAATTAATAACTTCAATTATGAAAAAAGAATTTGCTTCTCTTAAGATGAGTATCGTAAAATCTCCACATAATTTGAAAGAATTTGATAAAATAAATTTTATTTTTAAATATTTTTCTAAAATATATAAAAACATAGAAAAAATAAAACTTATAACAAAAAATAAAAAATTAATATCTAATCAAAAAAATAAAAGTCTTAAAAAGATTGATAGAGTTATTAAAGAACTAAATAGGTAGGAAAAATGCAAAAACAAGAAAAGATTGTTAAGATGTTTGATGACATAGCTCCAACATACGATAAAGCAAATAGAATTTTAAGTTTTGGCACTGATGTAAATTGGAGGAAAAAAGCTTGTTTGAATGCATTTAAATATGTAAAAAATCAGCTTGATATTGTTGATGTTGCTTGTGGAACGGGAGATATGATTATAGAATGGCAAAATCAAGCGAATAAAATGAATAAAGAAATTGTTAGCATTAAAGGTATTGATCCAAGTATTGGTATGCTTGAAGTAGCTAGAAAGAAAATAAATGCTGAATTTATTCAGGCAAAAGCTCAAGAGCTTCCTTTGGAAAGCCAAAGTGCAGATATTATAAGTATTAGCTATGGAATTCGTAATGTGGTAGATCGTAAAGAAGCTATTAAAGAATTTTCAAGGGTTTTAAAAAAAGATGGTATTTTATTGGTGCTTGAATTTACTAAAAGAGAACAAGGTGGTTTTATAGCAAATTGTAGAGATTTTTATCTTAAAAATATTTTACCTAAAGTTGGTGGATTTATTAGTAAAAATTATAGTGCTTATGAGTATTTACCTAATTCTATTGAAAATTTCTTATCTAAAGAAGATTTTATAGATGAGTTGAGTGAGTATTTTCAAATGCTAGAATATAAAAGTTTTAGTTGTGGCATTTGTTCTGAATTTATTGCAAGAAAAAAATGAAAGTTACAGAACTTAATTTAAAAGCTAAAAGCTTATTAGAAATTCATTTAGACGATGTAGAATTAAGCGGAGAGCTTTCCAAAATCACTATACATACTTCTGGACATTGGTATTTTGATTTAAAAGATGAAAAATCAAGTATATCTTGTGTGATGTTTAAAGGTTATAATCAATCTATCAAAGCTAAACCAAAAATTGGAGATATGCTTGATTTAAGAGGTTATGTAAGTTTATATGAAACTAGTGGAAGATATCAATTTATAGCTAAAAGTATGCAAAAAACAAATTTTGGAGATTTAGAAGCTAAATTTTTAGCACTTAAAGATAAGCTTGAAAAAGAAGGATTGTTTGATCAAAGCGTAAAAAAAAGTATAAAAAATTATCCAAAAAAAATAGCAATTATCACTTCTGTAACTTCGGCGGCTTTGCAAGATATGTTAAAACTTATCGAGTATAAAGGATATAATCTTTGTAAAATTAGTATTTTTAATGCTCTTACTCAAGGTCAAAATGCTCCAAGTTCTTTAATTAAAGCACTAGAAAAAGCTAAAAAAGATAATTTTGATGTTATTATTTTAGCTAGAGGTGGTGGAAGTAGGGAGGATTTATTTTGTTTTAATGATGAAGAATTAGCTAGATATATATATTCTTTAAATATCCCAATTGTTTCTGCTATTGGCCATGAGATTGATTATGTGATTAGTGATTTTGTAGCAGATGTTAGAGCACCAACTCCAAGTGCTGCTATAGATATGATTTTTCCATCTAAAATAACTTTAATACAAACTCTTGATGAAATTGAAACAAAATTAAAAACTCAAATTTTAAATTTTTTAAAGATATATGAGAATAAAATATTTTTTTTAAATAATTTAGCAAAAGCAAGATCTTTAGAAAATATATTTTCTTTGAAAAAACAACAATTATTGGCTATTAAAAATCAATGCGATTATCTTGTAAAAATGAAAGTATTAAACTATGATAATCGATTAAGTAATATTCAAAAGCTTTTAAATCAGCATAAGTCTTTTTTTGAAAAGAGCAAGAATTTAATTAATTTGCAAAAAAATGGTAAAAATATTTCATTAGAAGAGCTTAAAAAAGGAGATATTGTAGAGCTTTATTCAATGGATAAAAGTAAAAAAGCAAAAATACTATAAAGGAGATAAGATGAGAGTGATAAATTTTAGTGCGGGTCCTTCAAATTTACCTGATGAGGTTTTAAAAGAAGCACAGGAAAATTTATTTAATTATCATCAAAAAGGTTTTTCCATAATGGAAATATCTCATAGAGGAAAAATTTTTGAAGAAGTGCATTTTGAAGCTATGAAGTTAGCAAAACAGCTTTATGAATTAAATGATGATTATGAAATATTATTTTTTCAAGGTGGTGCTAGCTTGCAATTTGCAATGATTCCTATGAATTTGAGTTTAGGTGGTATTAGTGAATTTGCAAATACTGGAGTTTGGACAAAAAAAGCAATTAAGGAAGCACAAATTTTAAGAATAAATACTAAAATTATTGCAAGTAGCGAGGATAGCGGATTTAATTGTATTCCGCAATTTAAATTTAGTGATGAAGCTGATTATGCTTATATTTGTTCAAATAATACTATTTATGGAACTCAATATAATGATTATCCTATCACTAAAAGTCCTTTGATTGTTGATGCTTCGAGTGATTTTTTTTCTAAAAAACTTGATTTTTCAAATATCGCTATGCTTTTTGGAGGAGTGCAAAAGAATGCTGGAATTTCAGGACTTGCTTGTGCATTTATACGAAAAGATATGATAGAGCGTAGTAAAAATAAAAATATACCTAGTATGTTAAAATATAGTGTTTATGTTGAAAATAATTCTATGTTTAATACCCCTGCAACTTTTGCTATATATATGTTTAATCTTGAGATGAAGTGGCTTTTAAATCAAGGTGGATTAGATAAAATTAATGAGAAAAATATACAAAAAGCAAAATTTTTATATGAAATCATAGATCAAAGTGGAGGTTTTTATCAAGGTTATGCTAAAAAAGAAGATAGATCTTTAATGAATATAAGTTTTAATATAGCTGATAAAAATTTAGAACCAATTTTTATAAAAGAAGCAGAAGAAAATGGAATGATAGGTCTTAAAGGGCATAAAATTTTAGGTGGAATTCGTGCAAGCATTTATAATTCTATTGATTTTAAAAAAGTTCAAATTTTAGGCGAATTTATGAAAGATTTTGCTAAAAAAAATGCTTAGGTTTTTGATAAAAATTTATCAAAAACCTATATTTGTATAGTAAAAACCTTTACTCTTTTTATGTTATCAGCATTTTCCCAAGTTATTGTATTTTTTTTCAATAAAATCTTTAAAAAAATCTTTTCTTGATTTACAAGGTGCTTGAGGATGCTTTTTTCTCATATGCTCAAGGTATTTATCATAACTTGCAACTCCAACTAAAGGATGAAAAAATCTTTCAGATTTTTCATACCATTGTTTTAATGTTTTTAGCATAGTTTTTCCTTTTTTAATGCTATATAGGGACTTTCTTTTAAAGGAATATTTAATTTTCTAGTAAAAATTCCTAAACAAGAAAGTATAACTAATAAGGTTGTAATCATAAAGAACACGCAAAGTATTGCGTTTATAAGATTTGAAGTTTTAGCTTGTAAAGCTAATTTTAAATCTTTTTTAATTTGTTCAATTTGTGCTTGATTTATTTCTTGTTTTAATTTTAATTGCAAAGCTTCTATTTTTTGAGTATTAATATATACAGCAGCTATATGACTTATAGCATTATGCACTTTATCACCTTCTTTATACGGAAGCACTTTTTGAATTCCACCATAAAATGTTGCAATTAAAACAAATGTGGCAGGAAGTAAAGTTACCCAAGTGTATTTAGCTTTACCCATTTTAAATAAAATCGCACTAGCTAAGAGTAAAGCCATACCAGCGAGCATTTGATTACTTACACCAAAAAGTGGCCATAATGAGTAAATTCCGCCTTTTGGATCAATAGCTCCTTGATAAAGAAAATATCCCCAACCGCTAACACTTAATGCGGTTGCAAAAATTCCTGCAAAAGTATTATTTATATTTCCTAGAGGTTGATATATATTGCCAAGTATATCTTGAACCATAAAACGGCACGCTCTTGTGCCAGCATCAACTGCGGTTAATATAAATAAAGCTTCAAATAAAATAGCAAAGTGATACCAAAAACCCATTAAATTTGCACCACCAAAAAGTTCATATAAAATTAAAGCTACACCTACGGCAAAAGTTGGTGCTCCACCAGTCCTTGAAAGTATGTTTTGTTCTCCTATATTAGCAGTTAGGGTAGAGATTTCTTCAGGTGTTATTTTAAATCCCCAATTAGAAATTGTAGTTACTGCATTTACAATGTCAGTGCCTATGATAGCAGCAGGAGAATTGATGGCAAAGTAAAGTCCAGGATGTAAAATGCAAGCACAAATTAAAGCCATAATTGCTACAGCACTTTCCATAAGCATAGAACCATATCCAACTGCTAAAGCGTGTGTTTCATTTTCTAGCATTTTAGGGGTGGTTCCACTTGAAATTAAAGCGTGAAATCCACTAATGGCACCGCATGCAATAGTGATAAATAAAAACGGAAAAATAGCTCCAGCAAATACAGGTCCGCTACCATCTAAATATTCATAATTGATTTTTGGCATTTGTAAATTAGGTGCTACAAAAATAATAGCTAATGCCATAACTACAATTACTCCAATTTTTAAAAAAGTTGATAAATAATCTCTTGGAGCAAGTAAAAACCATACTGGTAAAATTGCAGCTATAAAGCCATAAGCCATCATTATAAGAGCTAAGGTTGGAGCATTAAGCGTAAAAATGCTAGCCCAGTAAGGATCAGCTGCTATCTTGCTACCATAATGTATAGCAAGGATTAAAAGTATAAAGCCTACTATAGAAGCTTCGCCTACTTTTCCTGGTCTTAAAAATCTCATATAAATTCCCATAAAAATAGCAATAGGTATAGTCATAGCTATAGTAAATAATCCCCAAGGAGATTCAGCTAGAGCTTTAACAACAACCATCGCTAAGATCGCTATAATAATGAGCATAATTCCAAAAATAGCAAGCATAGCAACTCCACCTGTAAAATTGCCAAGCTCATCTTTGATTATTTCTCCTAAAGATTTTCCATTGCGACGTGTTGAGATAAATAAAACAACAAAATCATGCACAGCACCAGCTAATACCCCACCTATTAAAATCCAAAGCATAGATGGTAAATACCCCATTTGTGCAGCAAGTATAGGACCAACTAAAGGGCCAGCACCAGCAATAGCGGCAAAATGATGGCCAAAAAGGACTATTTTGTTGGTAGGAACAAAATCACAACCATCGTTTTTTACTACAGCTGGTGTTGCTCTATTTTTATTTAGTTGCAATACTTTATAGGCAATAAATCTTCCATAAAATCTATACCCTATAGTATAAATACACAAAGCTGCTATGATAAGATAAATTGCTGAAATACTTTCACCATTTTGAAGAGCTAATACCCCAAAACAACAAGCACCTATAATGGCTACAAAAAACCATAATATTTTATTTGCAATGTTCATTTTAATCCTTTGTTTATTTTTAGTATATCGTATTTTATGCTTTATAATTATTTAAATTATATGTATTTTTATAAATAGTAAATATTGTGTATTTATTAAATACTTGTGATAGAATATTGACTTTAAAGTTGATATTAAGGTAATGT
Source organism: Campylobacter sp. (assembly GCF_020024835.1). Classification (GTDB taxonomy): domain Bacteria; phylum Campylobacterota; class Campylobacteria; order Campylobacterales; family Campylobacteraceae; genus Campylobacter_D. The sequence goes on from NZ_JAHHTD010000004.1 coordinate 5,821, forward strand.
GATGAATGATAAAATAAGCATAATTGGTGCTAAAGAGAATAATCTTAAAAATATAAATTTAGATCTTCCAAAAAATAAACTTATTGTTTTTACCGGTTTAAGTGGTAGCGGTAAATCAACTTTAGCTTTTAGTACTCTTTATGCAGAAGGACAACGTCGCTATATAGAAAGTTTAAGTGCTTATGCTAGACAATTTTTAGATAAAATTGGTAAGCCTAATGTTGATAAAATTGAAGGTTTAACTCCAGCTATAGCAATTGATCAAAAAACTACTTCTAAAAATCCTCGTTCAACCGTAGGAACTATTACTGAAATTTATGATTATTTGAGATTATTATATGCAAGAATTGGAATACAATATTGTCATCAATGCGGACAAAAAATTTCATCTATGAGTGCAGCTGATATAGTTGGAGAAATTTTAAAATTTCCTAAGGGTGCAAAAATTATTATTTATGCTCCTTTGATTAGAGAAAAAAAAGGAAGTTTTGCTGATTTATTAGAAAATTTAGTAAGCAAAGGTTATATTCGAGCTCAAATTGATGGAGTGCTAACGCGTTTAGATGAAGATATTGATTTAGCTAAAACAAAAAAACATACTATTAAATTAGTCATTGATCGTCTAGAAATTCAAGAAGATGTGTTGGCAAGATTAGCTAGTGATATCGAAAAAGGCTTAAATGAGAGTTTTGGTGAAATTGAGATAGAAGTTATTAATAATGAAGAATTTGATATCCCCAAGCATTTTCATTATAGTGAGCATAATGCTTGTTTTAATTGTAAAATTTCATTTCCTTTGCTTGAGCCTTTAAGTTTTTCTTTTAATTCCCCTAAGGGGGCTTGCACATCTTGTGATGGTCTTGGTATAAGGTATTCACTAGATATGAAAAAAATGATTAATGAAGATTTAAATTTAGAATCAGGTGCCATTAAATTATTTTATGGTTTTAATAAAAGTTATTATTATAAATTTTTAATGGCTTTTTGTGAGCAAAATGAAATAAGGACTAAAATTCCTTATAATCAATTAAGTGAAGATGAAAAGCGTTTAGTGCTTTATGGTAATGCAAAAGAGATTAGTTTTTTATGGAAGAGACATCGGTTAAATCGTAAGTTTGAAGGAGTGGTTAAATACGCTTATGAAATGCTAAAAGATGAAAAAGATTTAGATGAGTATATGAGTGAAAAAATTTGCAAAGAGTGCAAAGGCCATCGTTTAAGAGCTGAAAGCTTAGCGGTAAAAGTTGCTGATAAAAATTTAGGTGAAATTTTAGATATGAGTATAGAAAATACTACAGCATTTTTTTCTAAAGAAGAAAATTTTGTTTATCTTAGTGATCAAGAGCATACTATAGCAAAACCTATTTTTAAAGAAATTAATGAAAGATTATTTTTTTTATATGATGTGGGGCTTGGTTATTTATCTTTAGGTCGTGATGCAAGGACTATTAGTGGTGGTGAAGCACAAAGAATTCGTATTGCTTCACAAATTGGTAGTGGATTAAGTGGAGTTATGTATGTATTAGATGAACCTAGTATAGGCTTGCACGAAAGAGATACGCAAAAGCTCATTAAAACTTTAAGAAATTTGCAACAAAAAGGTAATACTTTAATTGTCGTAGAGCACGATAAGATGACTATTGAGGAAGCTGATTTTATTGTAGATATTGGTCCAGATGCTGGTAAATTTGGAGGAGAAGTAGTTTTTAGTGGAGATTATAAAAATTTATTAAAATGCAATAGCCATACTGCACTTTATATGAGCGGTAAGAAGCAAATTTCTCATCAAAAAAATAGAAAACAAGAAGATTTTATTTTTTTAAAAAATGTAAATATTAACAATATCCATAATTTAGATGTAAAATTTCCTTTGCATAATTTAGTTGCTATTACGGGAGTATCAGGTAGTGGAAAGAGTTCGCTTATTTTGCAAACTTTATTGCCATTTGCTCAAGAGGAATTAAATCGTGCTAGAAAGGTTAAGACATTAAGTGGTGTGAAAATTGAAGGTCTTGAAAAACTTGATAAAGTAATTTATCTTGATCAAAGTCCTATAGGAAGAACTCCAAGATCTAATCCTGCAACATATACAGGTGTTATGGATGAAATTCGTAATCTTTTTGCTGCAACAAAAGAGGCTAAAATAAGAGGATACAAGATAGGTAGATTTTCTTTTAATGTTAAAGGTGGCAGATGTGAAAAGTGTAGTGGCGATGGAGAAATAAAAATTGAAATGCATTTTTTGCCAGATGTAATGGTAGTTTGTGATGTTTGTCAAGGTAAAAGATATAATGATGCTACATTGGAGATTAAATACAAGGGTAAAAGTATTGCAGATGTTTTAAATATGAGTATTGTAGAGGCAAATATTTTTTTCGCTTCAGTGCCAAAAATTAAACAAAAATTAGATACTTTGGTTAAGGTAGGACTTGATTATCTTACTTTAGGACAAAATGCAACCACTTTAAGTGGGGGTGAGGCACAAAGAATAAAATTAGCTAAAGAATTAAGTAGAAGTGATACAGGAAAAACTCTTTATATTTTAGATGAACCTACTACAGGACTTCATTTTGAAGATGTAAATAAATTAATAATAGTTTTGCAGCATTTAGTTGAATTAGGAAATAGTGTTTTTATAATAGAACATAATCTTGATGTCATTAAAAACGCTGATTATATCATTGATATGGGGCCAGAAGGTGGTATAAAAGGTGGAAATATAATTGCTGAGGGTAATGTTAATGAACTTGCTAAAAATCATAAAAAAACTAAATCTTATACAGGGTATTATTTAAATTTGGAATTAAAAAATAATAGCAAATAAAAATAATATGGTTAAACTTAAAAGTTTAACCATAAATTTCTCCTTTTTTGTATTCGTAAATGCTTTGCATATCTTTATCACCTCTACCAGAAAGATTCACAACAATAACACTTTTTTTAGTTAAAGTAGGACATAATTTCTCTAAAAAAGCTAAAGCGTGAGAGCTTTCTATGGCCGGAATAATACCTTCGCATTTGCATAATAGTTTTAAAGCATTGATACATTCATCATCACTAATAGCGTGGTAACTTGCTCTTTTAGTTTCTTGTAAATATGCATGTAAAGGACCAATTCCTGGATAATCAAGTCCAGCAGAAATACTAAATGTGTGTGAAATTTCACCTTTTTCATTTTGTAAAACTTTAGTTTTCATTCCGTGGATAATTCCTAATTTTCCTTTAGTAAGGGTTGCTGCATGATAAGGAGTATCTTGACCTAATCCACCTGCTTCTACTCCTATAAGTTTTACTTTTTCATCTTTTAAGAATTCATAAAAAATTCCCGCAGCATTACTACCACCACCAGCTGCAGCTATTATATAATCTACTTTTTTATTTAATTTTTTAAGTTGCATTTTGCATTCTTTTCCTATGATACTTTGAAAATGTGTAACAATTTGTGGATAAGGGTAAGGTCCAACAGCACTACCTACTACATAAAATACATTTTTTGTATTTTTAACCCAAAAATTTAAAGCTCCATCAACTGCATCGCTAAGTGTTTTACTTCCACTTTCTATGGAATGAACTTTAGCTCCTAAAAGCTCCATTTTATAAACATTTAAAGCTTGTCTTTTAACGTCTATAGCACCCATAAAAATTTCACATTCAAGTCCTAAAAGTGCTGCTGCAGTAGCTGTAGCAACTCCATGTTGTCCTGCTCCAGTTTCTGCTATGATTTTTGTTTTATTCATTTTTTTAGCCATTAAAGCTTGTGCAAGAGCATTATTAATTTTATGTGCTCCTGTATGAGTTAAATCTTCTCTTTTTAAGTAAATTTCATGTCCATAAATTTTGCTTAAATTGCTAGCATAATACAAAGGAGTAGGTCGTCCAACGTAAGTTGTTAAAAGTTGTTTTAACTCTTTATTAAATTCCTTATCTTGTTTAAATTTTAAAAAAGACGTTTCTACTTCATTTAATGCGATTTTTATTTCATCTGGTACAAATTGACCACCAAAATTTCCATAATATTGTTTCATAATTATTCCTTAAAAATAAATACAATTTTTAGATCAACTACGATCAACTAAAGCTTAGATAACAAGATAAAATTAAGAAAATAAAAGATGTGCGAAGTAGGCTTAACGCCAAGACAAAAAATTGATATGATGGTTTAAATTTTTAAATATTTGCATATATAAAAAAGACGACATATAGCTCCTTTAAAGATTTTTAAACAAGGTCTTTATTATATAATAAAATAATTAATAATTAAGTGAGCAATAATATAATAAATAATTTAAAAATAAGGATAAATAATGATAAATACATATAAAAGATTGTTAATTTTATGGGGAATGATAAGTTTATTTTTTAATTTTAGTATCGCTACTGATTTGTTAGAAGCAAAAATTAATTGGCTAACTAAAGAAAAATTTGAAATGCTTCAAAAAGAGTATGAAAAAGGTATCAAAATAAAATCAGAAGAATTAAATGCACAAAATATAAATAAGGTTTTAAAAGAATATATATTAGATTGTTATAAAATTGATTATACAATTGAACTTTTGCAAGATTATGATTTTTCTACACAAGGAATAAATTTAGCTTATTTTTATGGTTATGAACAATATGATAAATTGCTTAATAAATATTATTCTTTATATAAAAATGAATTAGATTCAAAAAATAAAGCTATGCTTTTAGAAGAACAAAGGGCCTGGCTTAAATTACAAAATGCTTATGAAGAGTATATAAAAGCACATAAAGCACTTGTTTATACGGCAAATGGTGGAGGTAGTATATATTCTAATTTTGTTAGCGTATCTTGCTTTGATTTTATAAAAAAGCGTGTTGATGAACTTTATAAGTATTATTCTCAAACCATTGATAATAGTGGGATAAAATGGTAGAAAATAAGTAAAATTTATGTTTGAATTTTTATATAATGATATAAGCTATGTAGGTCTTTTTTTAGTATGTTTTTTATCTAGTACTTTATTGCCACTTGCAAGTGAAGCTTTTGTTATCGCTTTTGTTAAATTGGATTTTAATATTTATTATGTATTATTCATATCAAGTTTTGCAAATACTCTAGGAAGTATGACTACTTACTCTTTAGCATATTTTGGTAAGAGTAAAATTTTAGAAAAATACTTTAGCTCTTCTTTAAAAAAAATGAAAAAGATTGATACGAATTTTAATCGTTTTGGATTTGTATATGCTTTTTTAACTTTTTTACCTTTGATAGGAGATATTTTTGCTTTAGGTTTAGGTTTTGTTAAATATTCTCCTTTAAAAACAAGCTGTTTTATAGCTTTAGGAAAGATGAGTCGTTATATTTGTATAGTTATTATGGCTAGTTTTATTTAAATTTTTTACCCACTTTTAAATAATTTTTAGTGATAATTATTTATTTTAAATGATTGGAAGATAATGAAAACTTTAACGATAGTTGATACTTTTGGATTTTTCTTTAGACTTTTTTATGCCCTTAAAGGATTGAAAAATTCAAAAGGTCAGCCAAGTAATATGATAAGTGGTTTTGCAAATTTTATTTATACTTTAAGACAAGAACATCCAAGTGATATGATTATTTTTGCATTAGATAGCAAAGGAAAAACTTTTAGAAGCGAAATTGATCCTAATTATAAAATTAATCGCACACCTCCTCCAGATGAATTATTAGAACAAATTCCAGTTTGTATCAAAATGATTGAAAAAATGGGTTTTGCTAGTTTTTCTTGTGAAGGTTATGAGGCTGATGATATCATCGCGTCTTTAGTAAAAGAATGTCAAGATAAAGATATCTTTATAAGAATTATCACTCAAGATAAAGATTTATATCAATTGATTAAAGATAAAAAAGTAAATATTTATAGTCCTATTTCAAAAAATGATTATGATGAAGCTGGGTGTTTAGAAAAATATGGCGTCAAACCTTCACAGATTAGAGATTTTTTAGCATTATGTGGTGATAGTTCTGATAATATTCCTGGTGTAAAGGGTATAGGTGCAAAGGGTGCTAAAAATTTACTTGATGAATTTGAAAATATAGAAGGAATTTATAGCAATTTAGCATTAATACGTAATGAAAGAAGTAAAAAATTGCTTTTAGAAGGTAAAGATAATGCTTTTTTAAGCAAAAAATTAGCGTCATTGTATGAAGATTTGAGCGTAGGGCATATGTTGAAAGATTGTATGTATCCTCAAGATGAGCCTTTATTGGAAGTTATGGATATACTTAAACACTATGAACTTAATACTTTATTAAAAAAACTACGTATTAATCCACAAAATAAAGGTAAAAATTTAGGTTTTAACGCTTGCTTAATTTTAGATGATAAGGAATTGTTTAAAATTTTAGATAAAGTTGATTCGCAAAGTATTATTGCTTTTGATACTGAAACAACTGGTTTAAATACTAAGAAAGCTAAGATTGTTGGTTTTAGCTTTTGTTTGTATGAAAGTGAAGCTTTTTATGTGCCACTTGCTCATGATTACTTGGGAGTAGGTAATCAAATTTCTTTAGCAAGTGCAAAAGTAGCTATAGAAAAAATTTATAAAAGTGTAGTCGTTGGACATAATTTAAAATATGATTTTGAGATTATTAGAAATAATTTTAATATAAATCCACCTAAACAATATGCAGATACTATGATTTTAGCTTGGTTAAGTAATCCTAGTTTGCGAGTTAATATGGATGATTTAGCTAAAAGATTATTTAATTATGAAACATTACATTTTGATAATTTAGTAAAAAAAGGTGAGAATTTTGCAAGCATAGATTTAGAAAAAGCGTGTGAGTATGCTGCTGAAGATGCTTATATTACTTTACGATTTTATCTTTATTTTGTAAAAAATTTAGAAAAATCATTATTTAATCTTGCTGTAAATAATGAGTTTGAATTTATCAAAGTTTTAATAATGATGGAAAATAATGGTATTAAACTTGACACTTTAAAACTTGAAAAATTAATGCAAAGCTTCAATCAAGATATCAAAATTTTAAGTGAGAAGATTTTTAATTTAGCAGGTGAGAAATTTAATATCAACTCTCCTAAACAAGTGGGGGATATTTTATTTGAAAAATTAAAATTACCAAGTGGAAAAAAGAGTAAGACAGGTTATTCTACTGATGAAAAAGTCTTAAGTGCTATTATAGATACTCACCCTATTGTTAAAGAGATTTTAGCCTATAGAGAGCTGGCTAAATTAGTTGGTACATATTGTGAACCTTTATTAAAACTTGCTAAAAATGATATAAATTCAAAGATTTATTCTAGTTTTTTACAGACAGGCACTGCTACAGGAAGACTTTCGTCTAAAGATCCAAATTTACAAAATATTCCAGCACATGGTCAATATGCAAAAGATTATAAATCATGTTTTGTATCTCAATTAGGTTATAGTTTTATTTCATTTGATTATTCTCAGATTGAACTTAGAATGCTTGCACATTTTAGTGAAGATGTTAAACTTTTAGAGGCATTTGAAAATGATGAAGATATTCACGCAAAAACTGCCATAATGATTTTTGGAGTTAGTAATTACAATACACGCAGTATTGCTAAAAGTATCAATTTTGGACTTATTTATGGTATGGGTTATAAAACTTTAAGTCAAAATTTAAAGATTGAGGCTAAATTAGCTAAAGAATATATTGAAAAATATTTTGATAATTTTAGTAGTATTAAAAATTATTTTGAAAATATTAAAAATCAAGCAAAGCAAGATGGTTTTATTAAGACTCTTTTGGGGCGAAAGCGTTATTTTGATTTTGTCAATGCAAAACCAATGCAAATTGCTATGTATGAAAGAGAGAGTATTAATTCTATACTTCAAGGTTCAGCCGCTGATGTGATAAAATTAGCGATGATACAAATTGCAAAATTTTTAGATGAAGATAAGCGTTTAATTTTACAAATTCACGATGAATTAATTTTTGAAGTAAAAGATGAGTTGTGTAAAGAATTTATAAAAAATACTAGTGATGTTATGGAAAATATTGTAAAATTAAAAGTCAAATTAAAAACTTCATCAAATATAGCAAAAGATTGGGGTAGTTTAAAATAAGGGAGAATTAATGGATCTTTCAACTATACTTGGTATGGTTCTTGCGGTCACTAGTATATCAATAGGTGATATTTTAGAAGGTGGTAATCCAATTCACGTAATACATCTTAGTTCATTTTTAATAGTTATGCCAACGGCTGCATTTTGTGCTATGACTGCAACACATAAAAAGATTGTAAAAGCAGCATTTAAAGAATTAAAAATAGTATTTAAGGGTGCAGGAGTAAATTTAAGTCAAAGAATAGCTGAACTTGTGGAATATTCCATAATAGCAAGAAGAGATGGGCTTTTAGCACTTGAATCAAAGACAAATGAAATAGATAATGAATTTTTAAAAGAAACTATGATGATGATGGTTGATGGTAAGAGTGTAGAAGAAATTAAAGAAACTATGGAAATTCAAATAGAAGAGATGGAAGAATATTATAAAGAATGTGGAGAATATTGGATAAGATTTGGTGAAACTTGTCCTACAATGGGGCTTGTTGGGGCGGTTATGGGTTTGATGTTGGCATTAAAATTACTAGATGATCCTCAAGCTATGGCTGCTGGTATCGCAGGAGCATTTACTGCAACCGTTACTGGTATATTTGGTGCTTATGCATTATTTGGTCCTTGGGGAAATAAAATGAGAGCAAATGCACACGAATTAATTAAAGAAAGAATTGTAATTTCTCAAGCAATTGTAAGTATTGCTGAAGGTGCAAATCCAAGAGATTTAGAAGCAAAATTATTTAACTATTTAGGTCATGATGACCCTAAAATTTCACAATTTGACAAATAAGAGTTATAAAAAATGGGTAAAAAACATAAATGTCCAGAGTGTCCAGCAGGTGAAAAGTGGGCAGTTCCGTATGCAGATTTTTTAAGTTTGCTTTTAGCTCTTTTTATCGCACTTTGGGCTATATCAGAAAGCAATCCTGCTAAAACTGAAGCATTAAAAACAGAATTTGTTAAGATTTTTGAATTTACTGCTTCTAATCCTGTAGAAAAGGAAAGTGAGACGCATTATAAATATAGCTCTCCTTCTAGTGCTAATATAGAAGAGATAGAAAAGCTTAAAAAATTAAATCTTGCACAACAAGAAACTATTGAGAAATTAAAAGCAGCATTAGATCAAAAAGAGAATAATGTGGTTTTAAATTTACCTGCAAGAGTAGAATTTACTAGAGGTAGTATAGAAATTAATTCTACTGATGTGCAAGATTTTTTAAAGCATATTGCAGATGTAATTATAAAAATGCCACCTCAAGCACAAGTGGAATTAAGAGGCTATACAGATAATAGTGATAAAAACTCTAAACGTAATTTTGAGCTTGCAAGTAGGAGATCTCAAGTTGTGGCTGATTATTTGATAAGTAAAGGAGTTAATCCTAATCAGTTAATAGTTGTAAGTTTTGGTGATAATCATCCACTAACTCAAAATAAGGGAGATGAAATAAATAATAGAGTGGAATTTTATATCCGTATAGATTCTCCAAATGCTAAAACAAAGAAGTCAATTTTAGACCAGATTGAGCAGTTAAAATAACAAAATTATTTGTTATTTTCTCCGCCAAATTTAAGCAAGGCAGATCCCCAAGTAAATCCGCCTCCAAAAGCATCTAGTAAGATTAAAGAACCTTGTTTTAATCTACCATCTTCATAAGCATCATTCATAGCCATAGGTATGGAAGCAGATGAAGTATTTCCATATTTATGGACTGTGAGCACACATTGTTCATCTTTGAAATTTAGTTTTTCTTGAACAGCTTTTATAATTCTTAGATTTGCTTGATGAGGTATAAAAAGATTTATATCCTCGCTTTTAATATTATTTTTTGAAAGAATGCTAATTACATCATTACTTAGAGTATTAACAGCAACTTTAAATACTTCATTGCCTTTCATTTGCATAGAGAGTGTTGAGCAAATGCTACTTTTTTGAGATCTTGGAGTCATAAGTAAATCGCCAAAGTTTCCATCACTTGCAGTATGTATATCTATAATAGGAAAATTATTATCTAAAGAAACAACTCCAGCACCAGCTCCATCACCAAATAACACACACGTACTTCTATCAGTATAATCTATGATAGAACTTATTTTTTCTGCTCCAACAATTAAGACATTATTTTTAGCACCACTTTCTACTAGAGATTTTGCAAGCTCAAGCAAATAAATAAAACCTGAACAAGCAGCAGAAATATCAAATGCTGTGATATTGTTTAAATTTAAATTAGAAGCTATTTTACATGCAGTTGATGGCATAGTAAAATAATCAGGACTTAGGGTAGCTACTATAATAGCATCTATATCTTGAGGAGTTAAATTTGCTCTTTTTATAGCTTGAATAGCAGCTTTAGTGCCTAAATCACTAGTATTTTCATTGTCATTTGCTATACGTCTTTCTTTGATACCAGTTCTTCTTAAGATCCATTCATTAGATGTTTCTACAATTTTTTCTAGATCAAAATTACTAAGAATCCTCTCTGGTATATAAGATGCTATACTTTTAAGAGAAGCTTTATTTTGTCTCATAGTTGCAAAGTTCTTTCTCTATAACAGAATTTATATTAGATTGACTAAAATTTAAAGCTTGAAAGATGGCATTTTTAATAGCTTTTGGACCACTTTTTCCATGACTTATGATTACACACTCTCTCACACCTAAGAGAGGTGCTCCGCCATATTCTTCATAATCTATACGAATTTTTAATTTTTTAAAAGCTGATTTTGCCAAGAGATATCCTATTTTTGCAAGAAAAGATTTTTGAATTTCTTGTTTTAATAATTCTGTAATAACACTAACAACACCTTCTCCAGTTTTAAGTAAAATATTACCATTAAAACCATCGCAAATTAGAACATCAATGCTACCATTAAAAATATCTTTACCTTCAGCATTTCCTATAAAATTTGGAAGTCGTTTTAAGAGTTGGTGTGTTTCTTTTGTTAGTTCATTGCCTTTGCACTCCTCTTCACCATTAGACAATAGTGCAAGTTTTGGTTTTTTAATATTTAGAATTTCTTTTGCATAAGCTTCACCCATAATGGCAAATTGAAACAAATGCTCGCTTTTGCAATCTACATTGGCACCAACGTCTAATACTAGTGTTTTAGAATAAATATTTGGCATAAGTGTTGCAATAGCTGGTCTTATAACATTAGGTAATCTCCCAAGTCTTAAAGTAGCTAAACTCATAGTTGCACCACTATGTCCAGCAGAAACCACAGCTTGTGCCTTTTGTGTTTTTACTAATTCTATAGCCTTATATATGCTACTATCTTTTCTTTTTAATGCATCGGTTGAATTTTCATCCATAGCAAAAACATCATAAGCTTCTTCATATTGAATAAATTTATCTAATTCTTTAGGAATTAAGGTTTTAAGTTTTTGAGGATTACCCACCAAAATAGCGTTAAATTCTTTCTCTCTTAGAGCTTGTATAACACCTTCTATGATAGGTTTTTCCCCAAAATCTCCACCCATTGCATCAATAGCAATGTTAGTCATCGTTTTTAATATTCCTTGGTAATTGGATTTGCACGATGAGGCATTTTATAGCTACCATCTTTATCCTTTATAGGCATTGGTAGTGTAACCTTATAATGAGTTCTACGTTTTGCTGCACGAGTTTTACTTACTCTTCTTTTAGGTACTGCCATTTTTTACTCCTTTGTTAATTTATAAGCACTTATCACAATAAAAATAATCACTCAAATATGACTGCAACTCACTATGAGCTAGTTCAAGCAAATCAATATGAGAATCAAAAAATTCCATCGTATCACTTAAAGTATTATTTTTATCCTTAAAAATTCCATCGCTTGCATAAAGTTTAATTTTTTCATTTACTTTTAACTCTATTTCTTCTCCGCAACGATCGCAATTTCTATATACAAAACCTTTTAAACTAGCATTAATTTGAGCTAGTTTTTGACTTTCTTTTTTAATTGAACCTTCAAAAATTATATTGTCAAGATCTAGTTTGAAAGGATAAGCAACAGCATTAAGTTTTATAAATGGAATTTTCATTATAAAATTTCAGTCTTTGAAAAGAAAAATCCTATTTCAATTTCAGCATTTTCTAAACTATCGCTACCATGAACTGCATTTGCATCAATGCTATCTGCAAAATCAGCTCTAATCGTCCCAGCAGCTGCTTCTTTAGGGTTTGTAGCACCCATTAATTCTCTATTTTTCAAAACAGCATTTTCACCTTCTAAAACTGAAACAACAACCGGACCACTAATCATAAATTCAACTAAATCTTTAAAAAAAGGTCTATCTTTATGGATAGCATAAAAATTTTCAGCTTCCTTTTGGGAAAGTTGAATTTTTTTAGTAGCAGCTATTCTTAATCCGCTATTTTCAAAACGAGTTAAAATCTGACCAATAACGCCCTTTTTTACCGCATCAGGTTTTATGATAGAAAGTGTCTTTTCCAAAATTACTCCTTGTATCAAAAATACAAAATATTATCTTTTTTAACTTTAAAATAAGAGGAGGAAAGTATATCAAAAAAACTTTTAAAATTATATAAATTTAAGTGTAAAAGTATAGTTAAATGCTATATAAACGCATAAAGCGTTTATATATTTTTTAAGAAAATACCGGAGTTGTTCCGTCTCTTAAATCACTTCCAATGGTGTCGCGACTTGGTTGGCCATTTGCAACATCACTCCACACGATACATCCACTAGTAGGGCAAGCACTTGCACAGGCTGGCTCATCGTTAAAACTTACGCATTCAACGCACTTATTAGCATATACATAATATCTATCTTCTCCATCAGGATTATTTGCATCATCTACGATAGCACCAACTGGACATTCGTCAATACAAGATCCACAAGATATACAAATATCTGTAATTTTAACTGCCATAATTATCTCCTTAAAATAATTTTACATCTTTAAGATTATCAAAATTGTTTAAAATTTATTCTTAAAATCTTATATTTATTGATAATTAATAATGCAAGGCACTTATATTTTAACAATTAATTTTTTTTTAAATTTATAAGTGATATTATTTTCTTACAAATAAAATTTATTAGTTAGGAGACATAAATAATGATAGTTACTAAGAAAGCTATTGATTTTACAGCACCAGCTGTTTTAGGAAATAATCAAATAGTTGAAGATTTTAATCTTTACAAAAATATAGGTCAAAAAGGTGCTGTAGTATTTTTTTATCCAAAAGATTTTACTTTTGTTTGCCCTTCTGAAATTATTGCTTTTGATAAAAGATATCAAGATTTTAAAGATAGAGGTATTGAGGTGATTGGTGTTTCTTGTGATAATGAATTTTCACATTTTGCTTGGAAAAATATGCCAGTAAATCAAGGTGGTATAGGTCAAGTTAAATTTCCTTTAGTTGCTGATTTAACTAAACAAATTGCTAGAAATTTTGATGTATTATTTGATGAAGCTGTTGCTTTAAGAGGATCTTTCTTGCTAGATGCTGATGGAACAATTCGCCACGCAGTTATCAATGACTTACCACTTGGTAGAAATATTGATGAAATGATTAGAATGGTTGATACTATGTTATTTACTAATGAGCATGGTGAAGTTTGTCCAGCTGGATGGAATAAAGGTGATGAAGGTATGAAAGCAGATCCTAAGGGTGTAGCTGAATATCTTGGAAAAAATCAAGATAAACTATAATAAAACAATACCTAAGATTAAAAAATCTTAGGTATCACCGCAATTATATTATTCTTATAAAATCCTTATTAATTAAAATTTTTAGTTTAAATATTTAATATAAATTTGTAACATAGCCTATTGTTTATTGATATTTTCATTTAATACTTATAAAATTGCTATCTAAATAATCTTTGCAATAATTTTAGCTTAATATCTTAGGTATGTTAGAGTTAAAAAAAGATATTTTTATGAGTAATTTGTATAAATTTAAAATATGATTTATTTGATGTATCTCATTTGCACTTAATGATAGAGCGATTTTAACTAATAATTTTTTATCTATAAGTATATTTAAAGTATTATTTGAGTTTTGTTTTTAAGGATTTATTTTATAAGATTTTATAGTCAAATAATCAAATATAAATATTTAAATACAATTATGAATATTTTAAACTCATTTATTTAAGGATTAAATGTGGCTGATGATCAAGAAAAAACAGAAGAACCCACGTCTAAAAAGATAGAAGATGCCAGGCAAGAAGGTAATGTTCCAAAAAGTCAAGATGCTTCTGCTGTTGTTGTTTTGATTATAGCAATTGTTGTTGTGATTTTTACCTTACCTTTCATAGGTGAAAGGATTGTAGGACTTTATAGATTTTATCAAAGTTTTATAGGAGTAGAATTTGATGTAAAAATTTTTGAAAGAATTGTTATTAAGACTATTCTTGAAATGATTATTATGGTTTTTCCTATTGTTTTAACAATTATGATAGCTGGGGTAATGGGAAATTTATTGCAATTTGGTTTTTTATTTACTACTAAACCTATAACTCCAAATTTTAGTAAGATTAATCCCTTAAAAGGTTTAAAAAACCTTTTTTCGTTAAAAAAAATAATAGATGCTTTAAAAATTATTTTAAAAGTTGGAACGGTATTTAGTATCGCTTTTATATTTTTATTAAAATTTATGCAAGAACTTCCTAGGGTCGAGCTTTATACCATTTATCTTCAACTTTCGTGGCTTAGAGATAAAGCTATTATCTTAGCTGCAATTGTTATTATTGCTTTTTTGATTATAGGCTTTTTAGATTTATTATTGGTGCGATATCAGTATTTTAAAAATTTGAGAATGAGTAAGCAAGAAGTTAAAGATGAATTTAAACAAAGTGAAGGAGATCCTTTAGTAAAGGGGCGAATTCGTCGTTTGCAAATGGAGGCTGCTAGAAGGAGAATGGTGCAAGATGTTGCGAGTGCAGATGTTGTTATAACAAATCCTACGCATTATGCTGTAGCTTTGCGTTATGATAGTTCGCAAGAATCTGCTCCTAAAGTCTTAGCAAAAGGGGTAGATTTTTTAGCTTTGCGTATAAAGGATATGGCTTATGAATATAATGTTATGATATATGAAAATCCACCTTTAGCAAGAGAACTTTATAAATCTTGCGAAGTTAATGATCTTATACCATCTGAACTTTTTAAGGCTGTAGCTGAAGTTTTAAGTTTTGTTTATACATCAAATAGAAAAAAATTTGCTGATAGATTAAAGTAGATTGATTTTTTTCATTAAACTTATAATTGTCATAATAATAGAAAATGTATATATGCATAATAAAGCTATGTGATGAGATTTGATATTTATTTTTTCCATAATTTTAATTCCTAAATACACTCCAAGCATTGAACTAATGCCAACCATACTACCATTAATTAAAATTTCTTTATCAATGATATCGTGTCTTATGAATGATAAAATTCCAGATATTGAAGCAAATATCACAAAAAATAAGCTCAAAGGAACAACTTTTTTACTATCATATCCTAAAAAATAAGCTAAAATTGGAGCGATTAAGAGTCCGCCACCAATACCTAATGATATGGCAAAAATTCCAGTAAAAATACCACTAAAAAATAAAATAAAATTTTTAAATACATTAGAATATTTTGTGATATTTAAGGTATTTTTTTTATTAAATGCAAATTTCATAAAGAAAACTATACTAACGCATAAAAATATACTAGTAAGAGTAATATCTGAAAAATATGAAAGTAAAATACCACTAAATATAGCCCCTATAAAACCACCAAATCCAATGACTAATCCATCTTTTAAAAGTAAATTTTTATTTTTATAGTTGATATAAGAACCAAAAATAGAGGCAAAAATCATTTGTATTACTGAAATAGCTACTGCGTGGTGCGAACTAAATCCTAAAGTAAGCATAAATGGAACGATAATCATTCCACCTCCTATTCCAAATATTCCAGATGTCATTCCAGAGAATATACCTATGATTAAATAAGGTAAAAAGACAAAATCCATACAAAACCTTTATTTATGTAAAATAATTTATTTAACTTTATAATAAATAATTATAGTCGATTTATGTATATATTGTTTTAGGAAAGATTATGAAATTTTGTAAAAAATGTGTGATGCCAGATACTAAACCTGATTTACATTTTGATGAGAATGGAGTATGTGATGCTTGTAATTCTCAAATTGATAAGAATGAAAATATAAATTGGCAAGCTAGAAAAAAAGAATTTTTAGAGCTTATTAAAAAATATAAAAAACATTCAGTGTATGATTGTGTGATAGGAGTTAGTGGAGGAAAAGATTCTACTTTTCAAGTTTTAAAATGCTTAGAATTAGGTCTTAATCCGCTTTGTGTTTGTTTTGAACCTAGTATTCCTACAAAAATAGGTAAAAAAAATTTAGCCAATCTTAATAATTTAGGTGTAGATTTAATACACATTAAGCGTAATCCAAAAATTTATAAAAAACTAGCCAAAGAAGCTTTTATAAGAACAGGAGACAATGAGTGGCAAAATCATTTAGGTATTTTTACTAGTGTGCCAAGAATTGCTATAAATTTTAATATACCTTTGATTATCTGGGGAGAAAGTCCTCAAGTAGAATATGGTGGTCCTGCTAGTTCAAAAGATAAAAATACTTTAGGAAGAGAATGGCTTGAGGAATTTGGCGGCTTATTGGGCAATCGTATTAGTGATATGATAGGTGTTGATGGTATTAGTGAGAAAGATTTGTATTTTTACACTTATCCAAGTGATGAGGATTTACAAAGAGTCGGTGTTACAGGATTGTTTTTAGGATATTATTTTAAGTGGGATTATAAGAATAATCTTAAAATTTCTAAAGAAAATGGCTTTTTAACTACAAATAAACCTGTTGAAACTACTTATGAAAATTTTGAAAATTTAGATTGTTACTCAAATCATTTACACGATTATTTAAAATACTGCAAGTATGGTTTTGGAAGAGCTACTGATAATGCGTGCTTAGATATAAGACTTGGTTATATAGATCGCGAAGAAGGCGTGCGTTTGGTTCAAAAATATGATGGAAAACCTCCAAAAAAAGCTATAAAAAAATATTTGAAATTTAGTGGATTTTCTGAAAAAGAATTTGAAAAAATAGTAGATAGTTTTACAAATAGAAAAATTTTTAAGCGAGATGAAAATGGAAATTTTCTAAAAGATAGTGATGGATCATTGATTAAAAATGAAGAATATATTTTAAAATGATTTGTATTGTTGATTATCAATTAGGAAATTTAAGATCTATATTTAAAGCTTTTGAGGCTATTGGTCAAAAAGTTATTATTAGTCAAAGTGAAAAAGATATTAAAAGTGCTTCAAAATTAATTTTACCTGGAGTTGGTTCTTTTTATCAAGGAATGCAAAATTTATATGCTTTAAATTTATTTGATCTTTTAAAATATGAAGTTTTAAATAAAAAAAAGCCTATTTTAGGGATTTGCTTAGGAATGCAATTATTTTGTAAATATGGCTATGAAGGTGGAGGTTGCGAGGGTCTTGACTTTGTTAATGCTGAAGTTTTGCAATTTAGTTTAAAAAAAGAGAAATTGCTTCATAGTGGTTGGGATAATGTTAGTTATGTAAAAGAAAGTGCTTTATTTAGAGATATTAAAGAACATAGTGATTTTTATTTTTTACATTCTTATTATGTTAAATGTGATGAAAATATAGAAAGTTCTTTTTGCAATTATGAAATTAATTTTTGTGCTTCTTTTGAAAAAGATAATATTTTTGCAACACAATTTCATCCTGAAAAAAGTCAAAAAATTGGTCTAAAATTATTAGAAAATTTTGTAAATTTGTAGGTTGATATGCTTAAAACTAGAATAATACCTTGTGTTTTGTTAAAAAATGGGCAATTAGTAAAAAGTATAAAATTTGATTCTTTTAGAACAATAGGTCATATAGTTACTACTGCTAGAATTTATAATGCTCGAAATGTAGATGAGCTTATTGTGCTAGATATTGAAGCTTCAAAAAATGCTAATATAGACTTAGATAGTTTAGAAGATATTGCAAATGAGTGTTTTATGCCTCTTACTATTGGTGGAGGTATTAAAAAAATAGATGATATTAAAAAAATTTTAAATATTGGTGCTGATAAAATTAGTATCAATTCTATAGCTTTGCAAAATCCACATTTTATAAAAGAAGCTGCAAATACTTTTGGAAGCTCTTGTATAGTTTGTTCTATAGATGTTAAAAAAGATAAAAATAATTTTAAAGTTTTTAATGAAAAAATGCTTGATATAAATCCTTTAGAGCTTGCTTTAAAATACGAAAATTTAGGTGCTGGTGAGATATTATTAACTAGCATTGATAAAGAAGGTATTAATGAAGGTTATGATTTAGAACTTTTAAAACTTTTCAAAAATAAACTTAAAATTCCACTTATAATTAATGGCGGACTTAGCAAACCAAGTGATGGGATTGAAGCGATTAATCAAGGTGCTAATGCATTAGCTGGTTCTTATATATTTCATTTTAGTCAATATACCCCAAATGATATTAAAAATGAACTTTTAAGAAATGATATTCCAGTTAGGATTGTCTAATTTTATAAAATAAAATTCACTATTTTCATCATAAATATAAAAATTGTGTTTTGTGTATAAATTTAAAGCTTTTGTATTATTTTTAAAAACATATGCTTTTAAAATTTGCACCTTTAAAACATTAAAAGCATATGTTTTAACTTCATTCATTAAGATATCACCTACATTTTTTTTAATACCATAAAGACCAAAATCGCAAGTTTGCGGAGTAATATGTGTAAAATCAATCACTCCTATAGCCTCATTATCATCATAAACTAGAAAATATTTTTTAGTTAAATCATTTTTTAAATTTGACAAAAAATTTAAATGTTCATTAAAATCAATATGAGAATTTTTCATAAATTTTGCTATTTGTTTTTTGTTTCTGTATTGTAAAATAAGATTTTTTTCAAAGTCATTTAAGTCGATAAAGTTTTTAAGCTTTAAATTCAACTTCATATCCTTTTTGAGCTAACCAAGTAGCCATTTTTTTTTGATTTTTAACATAAGCAATAGCTTTAAAATTTGCTTTTAAAACCAATGCCTCATTAATCAATGAACTAGCGCTTATAATGAGTTTTTTGCTTTGATTCATCAATTTTGCTAAATTTGGATTATCTATTGTTAGTTTTATGTTTTGATTTTCTGTGCAAAATTTTTCTAATTTTTTTAGATGTTTGTTAGCACTTGTTGTAGTAATGATAATTTGCTTATTTTTTGGCAAAGAAAGAGCTATGCTTAAAGATAAATTTTTACCATCAACTCCGCCCATACAAATTAGAAAATCATAAATTTTTTCTCGTTTTATTTTAGCTTCTTCATAAAATTCATCTCGAATTAAAGCATAGGAAAAACCACATTTTACCTCACAATGTTTAGGAACTAAATCTTTATAATCACTTGTTTTTGCATAAGGATTTACATTAAGTAAAATATCGCAATGATGCTCTTTAAGCTCATCATCAAAACTTAAAATTTTAATACCAGTTTCTAATTTTATAAATTTTTCATCCTCATAAGTGATATCATAATGATCAATCACCAAAAGATCAAATTTTTCTTTTTTTATGAGATTAGTAAGCTCATAAATACTAGCACTACTTAATTCATAAACAGGATAAGGAATGTCATCTATCAAAGATCCTTCTAATGCTAAACACGCAAAAGAAACATCTTCGTATTGTTTGGCTAATATAAGATCTCTTTTTATATGACCATGTCCTATTTTATTGGAGCTATCACTTCTAAATAAAACTTTCACTCATTTCCTTGTTTGATTTTATAATTTCTTTAAATTTCAAAGCAGCATTTTCTTCATTAACAATAAAATCAAAAATACCCAAGTAAGGTAGAAAATTTTTACCTATTTGTTTATATGTAGGATGTGTAAAATCTAAGTATTTTATGTCAATATTTGCTTGTTTGAATATAGTTTTGGCATATTCTTTTTCTAAATAGTCTTTTGATCCTTCAGGTGATAAATAATTATTTGCATTTAGTTGCTTGCAAATTTCAAGCAGTAAATCCTCTCTTTTTTTATCATTAATATTTAAATTTGAAGCTTTTAAAAGAGGTGTTTTTATATCTAAATTTTGACAAAAAAAATCTATCAAGGATATATTAAAATCTACTAATTTGTCGCATTGATTTAATTGATTTTTTAAAAAATCAAAACAAATATCAAAATTAATGCTTTTTGAATACGAATGATAAAAAGTATCTAAAAATTTATTTTTCCATCTAAGTTCTTTATTTATATATATTTGATTTAAAAGAGTATCTTGAGATGCTTTTTGTGTATTGATATTGATTAAATGATAGTTATTGTTTAATTTGATTTTATTTCTACTTTGCCAAGATCTTCTTTCAAATTGAACATTATCTAAAAATACAAATTTATCCACACTTGCTATCATATAAATATAGCCCATCCAAGGATTAAAAGTTGGTTGCATAATAGCTATTTGCATTTATTATTTTTTGAGGAGTATGTGCATACCCCCCCCCCAATTTGTTTTATCTTTGTATATTTTCATTTAATTTTCCCATAAATTACTATATCGCTATCATTAACTAAAAGTTCTTTTTCTCCCATTATATTGGTGCTTTCGTATGTTAATACTTTAAAATCATATAAATTTAAATTTTCTTTTAAAATTTCTACTAGTTCGTATTCTTGATATAAAGTATTTATACAGCCTAGCTCTCCTGTGGTGTTATCACTAGTGATTTTAAAACAATTATGTTCTATTTGTTCTCCAAATCCATATCTAAAATCTTTTATACTTCTTGTCCTTAAAAAAAATAAAGCATTCTCTTTATACATATTGTATTCTTTAGATATTTTTAAAAGCTTTATAAAATCATCTCTTTTTAGATAATTAATAACATTTGGTATTAAAAAAATATCTGCATTGATATCTGGATTTTTTATAGGGAATTCTAAAATATTATCATTAAAAAAACGATATTTGCTACTTTTTATAACTTCTTTGAAATTATAATTTGCATTATCAATATTTTCTTTATTTAGATCAACACCTATACATTCATAATCATAATTTGCAAATAAAGAAAGATTGTTGCCATTAGAACAAGCAAATTCTAAAACTTTTTGATCTGTTTTATTGTGCAAGCCTTGCTTGAAGAAAAACTTTATGATAGCATTATCAGGAAATTTAAGCCCTTTTAAATTTTTAATATACATTTTACTCCTTTATTTTTCCATAAATTATTATATCACTATCTTTTATATATACTTTATTTTTTATATTGATATTTTCACTTGTAATTACTTCAAAATCATATAAATCCAAATTTTCTTTTAAAATCTCTACAAGCTCATATTCGCAATAAGCAGTGCAAAGGCAATTTTTTTCACCACTAAATTCATCTATTTCTAAGATAAAACTACCATTATCAAGCTTTTTACCCAAACCATAGCGATGATCTCTCACACTTCTTGCTCTTAAGAAAAAATGATTATACCCCCCCCCATAAAGCTTATTTGTCCTTGCATTATAAAGCAAAGTTTTAAAATCATCTTTGCTTATATAATTTATAACATTTGGTATTAAAAAAATATCAGCTTTTATATCTTTGTATTTTTTTGCAAAATTTCTCATTTCTTCATTGTAAAATTTAAATTTATCGTATTTTAATACTTCTTTGAAATTATAATTTGCATTATCAAAATTTTTTTTATCAAGCTCAACGCCTATACACTCATAATTATAGTTTGCAAATAAAGAAAGATTGTTGCCATTATGAGAAGCAAATTCTAAAACTTTTAAATTTTTTAAAGTATCGAGTTTATTTTTAAAAAACCATCTCACAAGCTCCATATCAGGGTATTTAAAACCTTTTATTTGACTTATAAACATTTTTTTCCTTGTTTAAATTGATATAAAAATTTAGCAAATTCTAAATCTTCGTATGTATCTATATCGCAAACTTGATTTTTTTGAAGTAAAAAAACTTTAGAATGAGGCTTAAACATAAAATCTTCTTTTAACCAAGCATTTTTTTTACCAAAATAAAAAGCACCTGCATCGTGATAAGCTTTGATTAAATCTTGACTTCTTGTGTGGTAAAATTTTTCATCAAACATATAGACTTTGTCTTTATTGTCCGTATAAAAAGCTCTTTGCACTGGATAATTAAATTCACAAGCTGAAAATAAAAATTCACAATCTTCATCAATAAATTTATCATAAGCTTGTTTTAAAATATTTTTATCTATCAATGGAGCAGTTGCATATAAACAGCATACATTATCATAGCTATATCCTAATATTTCAAGCTGAGTAATGGCATCTTTAATCACAGCAGTGGAGCTAGCATAATCATCGCTTAATTTAGCATCTCTAATAAAAGGTGCTTTTGCTCCGATATTTTTTGCTATTTTAATAATCTCATCATCATCGCTTGAAATGATAACATCATCAAAAATTTTAGATTTTAAAGCACTTTCTATGCTATAAGCTATCAAAGGTTTTCCTAAAAAATCAACAATATTTTTTCTAAGAATACGTTTTGAGCCACCGCGAGCAGGTATGATACATATATTTTTCATAATTAAATTCTTTATTTTTTAAAAATAAGTATAATGTAGCATAAATTTTAAAAGGCTTAAAATGCTTATAGATAAAACTTATTTTATAGACTCTTGTGATGATGTAGAGCTTGGTATAAAAAGAGAAAGCAAGCTTGAATTTAGATTAAGTTATGATGATAGCAAAGAAATAAAAGCTATAGTTTGTATCATACCTGGATTAGGCGGGGATATACATAATGCTATTTTTGGCTTTGATATGAAGTATTTTGCAATGCACTATGATGTTGCAGTTTTAAGTGTGAATTATCATTGCATAGGAAATCGTCCTCAAATAGGAGCTAAATTTTATTTAGATGATATAGATAAACTTATATTAGATGCAAGCTTAAAGGCTATAAATTTAAATATACCTTATGATATACAAAGCTTAAATACTTTTGAGGATTTTTTTCCAGTAATGAAATATATTAGCAATGAAATAGAAAAATTTAAGTTAAATTGGGAATTAGAGCAAAATTATCGTTTAGATTTAAGTATGAGTTTGCAACCTACTAAAAATGAGTATCAAAATTACGGCATAATGCAAGTAATTGATATACTAAATGCTCTTTTATATGTAAAGAAAAATTTACCTTTTGAAGTTACGGGGGGGGGGGATTAAGAGTATTATGGTAGGCTCTTCTTATGGTGGATATTTGGCAAGTTTGTGTGCAAAAATTTCTCCTTGGAATGTTGATTGGGTGATAGACAATTCTTCGCACGCAACGCTTGAAAAGCTTTGGTATACTATAGGCTTTGGAAAAGAGATTGATTATACTAAGCATTTTTGTTTTGCGACAAACATATTCTTTGAAAATATTATAATTTATGCTTTTGAAAAAACGCATTGGACTTCAAATAAACAATCTCCTAGGTATTTTTCACCAGCTAGGAAATTTATAAGAGAAATTTTTAATAAAAATCATCTAAAAACGCAAAGTTTATATCCTAAGCCTAAATATATTTTTTATAATTCTGATTTTGATCAATATATTCCTTTGCAAGATAAAGAGCAAATGTATGATTATTTAAAAGATTTAGAATTTGAAGTTAAGATGATTAAAATCACAAGCAAGGAGCAAGTTGATGGCAAATTCATTAAAAATTTAGAACACGGAATGGGAATTCCTACGAAATTGCTTGTTAAAAAACATTTAGCAGATATCTTAAAAGAAAAAACTAAAGATAAAATTTGTAAAAAAGAAATTTCTTATCAAAGTGATGATTTAATTTATACTTTCAAAGAAAAAGATGACAAAATACTTTTAAAGGTAGAATATGCTCATAGATAAAACTTATTTTATAGACTCTTGTGATGATGTAGAGCTTGGTATAAAAAGAGAAAGTAAGCTTGAATACAGAATTACTTATGATGATAGTAAAAAAATGGAAGCTATAGTGTTTGTGATTCCAGGATATGGAGCAAATGCGAATATACATTTTTTAGATAGCTATAGGAAATTTATAGCTAAAAAATTTAATGTCATAGCTATAAATGTGTTTTATCATTGTTTTTGCCAAAGAAAAAGTGATGTGCAAAGATATAGTGCCCAAACTACGTTTATAGAAGAGGACTTGCCAAATTTAGAAAAAGTTTTAAAAGAATTTGACATTGATACGTGTGGTCTTAATATTTATTCTGCTTGGGATTATTATCATCTTTTAAATGAAACTATTAGCGATTTAAAAGAAAAAAATCTTTTAGAGCAAGATTATCAAGCACATTTTAGTGGAACCTTTGTCCCGCCAAATAATGAGTATCAAAATTTTGGCATAATGGCAGCAATTGATCATATAAATGCTTTAAAAGATATCTTAAATAATTACCCTCAATTTAAAAATTTACCTAAAATCTACGGGGGGGGGTCTTATGGAGGTTATTTAGCTTTGATGTGTGCAAAAATAGCTCCTTGGTATGTCGATGGAGTGATAGATAATTCAGGTTCTGCATTGCCACCATTACATTACATAGTGGGTAGGGATTTAAATAAAGGAGACGCCATTTTAAATACTGATGAATTAAATAGTAGAGTTTATTGCTATGTGGAAACTTATTGGACTAGGAAAAATCCAAATTCTCCTTATTATTTTGCAGATGAAAATTATCTAATAAGAGCTTTATTAAATCAAACTCATTTAATATTACAAGCTCAAAAAAGTAAAGATATAGTTTATATAAGCTATCACGGCTTAGAGGATACTCTTACTCCAACTGATTATAAAATTCAAATAATACAAATACTAAAAGCACTAGGCTATGAAGTAGATTTTCATCTAATAGAAGAAAAAGACATAGATGGTAAATTTATCAAAGATTTAAAACACGGATGTGGGATACCTGATAAAGCATTGTTTAACAAAGAATTACCAAAAATGTTAGAAAAATTAAAAGATAAAGAATTTAGCATAAGAGAAGATAGCATTTCTTACCCTTGTAATGATAAAGTTTTTACTTTCAAAGATAAGGGCGATAAATTTATTTTAGAACTTTTGTAATTTAAGATCTTAAAGATCTTAAATTTTTGCTAAAGTTAAAAGATCGCTTACTTTTTCACATTGTTTTAAAGCTTGAGCGTCAATTTGTATATTTAAAGTATTTTTAAAAAATACCATAATAGAAACAAAAGCAAGACTATCCCACTCATCAATATCATCTAAAATCATATCTTCTTTTAAAGCTTCGTCCATATGCATAACATCAGCTAATTCTTTTAGCAATTCTTCTTTAGTCATTTTTTCTCCTTAATAATGGTTTTTAGATTTTCATCAAATTCTATATAAGCACTTCCCCACGCAAGTCCAGCACCAAAAGCACTTAATATAGCATTGAAATTGCTATTTTGCATATCGCAAATTAAAGCAGGTAAAGAGCAAGCACTTAAATTTGCGTATTTTTGCATTAAGGTATTGGGCACTTTTTTCGCTTCTAATTGCAAATCAAAAATTAAATTTTCAATTAAAAATTTATTTGATTGATGAAACAAAAAATACTCAATATCTTCTTTATCTTTAGCACAAAATTCAAGCATTTCTTTCACGCTTTGAGCTTCTTTTGCTAAAGCAAGGTTAAAAATTTCAGCTCCATCCATATAGAGATTTTCTAAATTTCTATATGGATTTATTTCAAAAATTTCTTTATTTTGAGTTTTATTTTTGTCTAGTTTTGCAAAAGCACGATTTGGTATGATAAGTTTATCAAAGCCACTTCCATCAGAATGAAGATGAAAAAAAGATTTACTTTCTTTTTTTGTTATCAAGCTAGCACTTACTCCATCTCCAAAAATAGGTGCTAAATTTGCATTTAGAGGATTTATAGTTTTGCTTAGAGTATCCCCGCAAATTAATAAAATATTTTTAGCACTTTCATTTTCTATAAAAGAATATGCTAAAAATAACCCATACAAATACCCAGCACAAGCTTGATTTACATCAAAAGCTATGGTGTTTGTGTTTAAATTTAATCTTTTGTGTAGATAGTTAGCACAAGAGGGCATAAAAAAATCAGGTGTTTGAGTAACAAAAATTAACATATCAAGTTTGTTTTTGTCAAAATTTAAAATTTCAAATAAATTTATACTTGCTTCATATCCTAAATCGCTTGTGCTAGTATTTTCATCGGCTATAAATCTTTTTTGTATGCCTGAAATTTTTTTCATTCTTTTTAGAGTTTTTTCATCATTTAAAAACACATTTTCTAAACAATCATCTATATCTACACAATGATGTGGCAAGCAAACGCTAATTCCGCAAATGTGTGCTTTATTAAAATGTGCTTTCAATTTCTAAACCTTCATAAGATATTTTTTCATCGAAAATGATAGCAAAATTTGATTTTATTTTTGCATTTAAACTTTGTAAAAACTCCATAAAAGGTAAATTTCTTTCACCTTGTTTATAGTAAAGTAGAGTTTGTTTTGTGTTTAATTTTTCTTTTAACAAAGCTATGCTTTTATAAAGCATTATTTTTTCTAATTTTCTACCAAGAGCCCTACAACTTATGCAAAAATCTAAAATTAGCAATGTTTCATTTTCTTTTTTAGCGACCATTATGGCGATGATACCGCTATCGCTTAATTTATCATTCATTTGTATGCTAAGTATGAAATTTTCTTTTGCAAAATTCTCACATTCGGCTAGATTCATTCTTGAGTAATTGGCTATAAATTGATTTGTTTTATTTAAAAGCTCGCAACATCTTTGTAAATTTTCATTGATATCAAATTTTAATTTTATTTTTAAATTTAAAAAATATTCTTTTTGGTCAAGTTTTGCAAGATTTTTTCTTTCAGCATTTGCTTTTATATCAGCACTTCTTAGTTTATCTTCTTCGTTTATTTTTGCTTTAAATAAACCTGGATAAAGCTTTAATGCAAAAGAGCTTTCATCATTTGCTAAAAGTGTTTTAACGCCTAAGTATTTTACATTTTCGATTTCTGCTATATTATCGTCTATAAATAAAACGCTATCAAAACCTATATTAAAAAAATCTACAATTTCTTTAATATTTTCATCTTTGCTTTTCCAATTTGCTTTTACACAGGCAAAATCATCTAAATTTAGACAAAAATCTTTTCTTTTTTGAAATAATTTTCTCACATCTTCTTCGTTGTTTTTAGAAGCTAAAGCAAGTAAGAATCCTTGATTTTTTAATCTTTTAAGTTCATTTTGCAAATTTATATGGTTTGAATTTAATTTTAAATTATCAATTCCATCTTCTCCTAAAATTCCATCGTATAAGGTATTATCAAGATCTACTATAATAGCTTTTAAATTCGGTTTTATTAAGCTAGGGATTATGCAAAGACCTAAAATTTGAGCTAATCTTATAAAAGCCTTATTGCTAAGCCTACTTGCACTTAATTCGAAATTTCTTTCATCTAAAAGTTCATTTTGTTTTAAAAGTAAAATCTCACTTAAATCGTATTCTTTAAGCTTTGTATCACCTAATAAAAGAGTGATTATAGGTGCTTTGCTTAAATTTTTTAATTCTTTAATTTTTTCTTCTAAGATATTATCGATATTGTTTTTATAGTTATTTAAATCTATAAATATGATATTTATATCAGCATTTTGATGACTATTAAAACTCAAGCTATCATCATAAGGGCTTAAATTAAAATTTGCTCTTAAATTGCTAAAAGCTAAAAAAGCATTAATGATACTTTCACAAGGCTCAAAAGAATGATTTCTAAATACATCTACACAGATACTTTTATAAGAATTTTCTTTGCTTAATTTTACAAGATCGTTTCTTTTTAAATTTGATGCAAAAATATTCATTTTAATTCTACCAATTCGATTAATAAATTATTATTCATCATAATAAAGCAAATTTTAGCAAAATAACTAGCTTGTATTATATCAACTATCACAACCCCCCCCCCCAGTGGATAATATGCTTAAATCTTTTTGTATATTTTTACTTTCATAAGCTATGTGATACATTTTGATTTTGTTTTTTAAATAATTATCTAAGATATTTGTATTTTCTAAATTTGATAAAAGTTCAAAACGATATTGCGGAAAAGTATTATTACTAGGAATTATAAATTCGCCCATTACTCCTTGCGTTTGATCTACAAATTTTGCTTCTAATTTAAATCCTAATTTTTCAAAAATCTTTCTTTCTTTTTCAATATTTTTGCAAGCTACGCCTATGTGGTGTATTGGTAAATTTAATTTCATTTAGTTAATACCACTGCCATAGTGATGGCATTTTTGAATTTTAAAGCTTTTTCTAAAGAATAATCATTTGCCATAAAATATTCATAGTGTTTTATTTTTAAATCAGCTTTTTTTACCATATCAAAAACTTCATCATAATGAGAAAACAAATAAATATGATCAATTGCCGGTGCATTAATAGGTATAGTAGCAAAGATTTCTCCATTTTCATTTAATAATTCTTTAGATCTTTGCAAAAATACCAAAGGATTTTCTACGTGTTCTAAAACCTCTCCTATGACTATCAAATCTGCTTTTTTGTTAAAATCAAATTGAAAAAAATCTTTACATAAGAATTCACATTTTTTTATAAGGTCATTTACTTGATTTTCTACCATATTTTTTGTTAATTCACAACTTGTTGGCGATAAATCTAAACCCAAATAATATTGAAATTTTAAAGATTTAAGAGCTCTTACAAAAAATTCCCCGTGTCCTGGACCTATTTCAAAATAATTACCATTTAAATTAGTGGAATTTATATAATTTTGAAAATATTTTCTAACTTTAATATGTGCTATCCATATATAAGAGGATAAGGCAAGCCCTATCATATATTTTTTCATATATTTTTCATTAAAATATATTTTATTTTTTACTTCATCAAATTTATTGTATCTGTAGTGTCCATACTCTATAAAAAATTTTGTTTCTTCTAAAGTGTCATTTAGTATTGTTAAATAACACTCGCAAAGTTCATTTAAACTAATATTATTTTGTAAATAATATGTTATTAGATTGTTAAATTCTATTTCGTCTTCTTTTGAAAATACGACTTTATTTAGATATTTTAAGTGCATTGGATTTTGTATAGATATGAGTTTAAATAATTTATCTATATGATTCAAATTAATCCTTTTTTAAAACTACAGCCATAACTATAGCATTTTTAGTTTTTAAAGCTTTTTCTAAAGAATAATCATTTGCCATAAAATACTCACAAGTTTTTATTTTCAAACCAGCTTCATCTAAAATTTTCTTAACCTCATCAGGATGAGAAAACAAATAAATATGATCAATTGCTGGTGCATTAATAGGTATAGTAGCAAAGATTTCTCCATCATTACTTAGTAGTTTTTTAACATTTTTCATAAATACCAAAGGATTTTCTACGTGTTCTAAAACTTCTCCCATAACTACCAAGTCTGCTTTGTTATCAAATTCACATTTTGTAAAATCTTTGCATATAAATTCACATTTATCTAAAGTATTTACTTGATTTTTTACCATATCCTTACTCATTTGGCAACTAATAGGTGATATATCTATGCCATAATATTGGTTAAATTTATTGCTTCTAATGGCTTTTACAAAAAATTCCCCGTGCCCTGGACCTATCTCTAAATAAGTATTTTTAATTTCTTTTTTATCATCTATATATTTTGCAAAGTATCTTCTAACTTCAATATGAGCATTCCATATAAAAGAGGATATTGCAAGCCCTACCATATATTTTTTCATATATTCTTCATTTAAATATACTTTATTTTCTACTTCTGCTAATGTGTTATATCGGTATTTTCCATATTCTATGAAAAATTTTGTTTCTTCTAAAGTGTCATTTAAAACTACTACATAACTTTGAGCTTGTTCTTCTAAGCTTATATTTAAACTTTCTTTGTAATAAATAATAAGTTTTTCTAAATCATCATATTCTTCTGTGCTAAGTTTTAAACCATCTAAACATTTTTTATGCAAAGGGTTCTTTTTTTCTATCAAATCAAATAATTTTTTTGAATTTTCTAGCATAATTTATCCTTTATAGCTTGCAATAACTCATTTTGCGATTTTAAATTTCTCATTTCATCTTTGTTAAATTTTATATTAAATTCTTCTTCTAGGCTCATTATTATATCTATATGATTTAAAGAAGTCCAATTTTTAGAATTTTGCATACTTAAATTTGAATTTTCATCTACTTTAAGTTCTAAAATATTTTCTAAGATTTCATAGAATTTTTTTTCCATTTGCTTATTCATATTAATTCCTATTCAGTTAAAATCAAAGCTCCCCCCCCCCCCATTGATAAAAAGACTTTTCAATAGCTCTAGTATATGATCTAAAATTAAAACTAGATATAAAACTTCCCGCAAAATCAAGCTCTTTATAATGTTTCGTGCTTTGAGCGATTTTATTAATATTATCTACATTTGGTAAAGAAGGTCTATCTAAATGTCTCACATAATAACTAATACTAATATCTTCGCTAGTTTCGCCAATTATTTTACCACTAAAAGTTTTAAAATATCTATAAGGAACTTGAATTTTTTCTTCCACATAATGAGTTATTGTATGCCCCTCTCTCGTGCCAAATAATATTAACTTTGCATTATATTTTACTAACAAATCAAAGATACTATTTTCTCCAAAACAGCTATTATGCTTTTTAATAAAATCTTGTTTTTTAGCTCCCCAAAGTGCAAACGAAAAAATAGGGTCATTGCTACGAATAACTTCATTTTGCTTTCTAAAGTATTCATTTAATAATCCTACTTCACATTTTGAATTTAACTTATCATAAATTTTATTTTTGCAAAAACTATAGGTAAAAGTTGGCATTATTAAAGTGCCTTCTTTTCCTATAGCTTCAAAAAAAGCTTCAAGTATAGTTTGTAAAAATTCATTTTTAGAAAGTAGGGGGATTCCAAATTTAAAAAGCTCAGTATGAACGCATATGATATCGCCTTTTTTAATGCCGATTCCATAAAGAGTTTTTACTAAATCATCTTTAGTGTATTTTTTATTATTATATTCTAAAAAATATTTCATTTTATAAGCTCGTTTTCTTTTAAAATTTTTATCAATTCTTTTAATTCATAGCCTTGCAAATTTAGCTTATTTGCTATGTCTAAGACATCGTTTTTACCATCACAATAAGCTAGAAAATTACAAATTAATGGTATTTGACTATTAGTATAGTGTGTGTTAGTTGTATGGTATAAGCCTCTTTTGCCTAAATTTGGTTCGCAAATTGTAGTATTTGTATAAATTTCATTTACTTCTAAATTTAAAATGATCTCTTTCATAGCTTCTAATGCACCTTCTAAGCCTTTTTGACTAATGAAATTTAAATCATCTTTGCTAGTGTGGTATTCTTTATAATCACCAAAACGAGTTCTGCATATACCAACAACACCTAAATTTACTAATGGAGAATTAAACTGCCTTTCATTTCCACCTCTATCTAAAAAGTTAAAACTTTTAAAATTTGTTTTATTTTTTAGAGTATGAAGGGCTACTTTATCGCTTAGTGTATTTTCATTTGGCGAATGTATGAGAGAATAAGCATTATCATCACCTATGCAAGAAAGAGCAAAGCCTGCTTTAGTGTATTTTTGCAAATGTGTTAAATGTTTGTTTATATAAACTATGCTTCCTATGGTTTCAGGTGCTATTAAAAAGCGATAATTATACTTTCTTTCTTTTTGCGCTAAAAGCCATTTAGCTAAAAATATAGCGACTATAGGACTACTTAGCTCATTATTTGCCATAGAAGGATGACATAAATATGAGCTTATTAAAATTTCATCTTTATTATTTTGAGTGCTAGGGATTATAAAATCAGCATAATTTAGCACCCCATCAAAATGCTTTGCATCTATAAAAACTTTATATTTACCTTGCTTTAATTTTATTTTATCTTTGTGTTTAATACAAAATCCCCATCTTTTTTTGTAATAACTTGTTACATAAGGTATAGCATCTGGATAATCTTCTATGGAATACAAATGTTCTTGTAAGCTTTCTAGTTGCAATTCTTGGTTTATACCTTGAGAATAATTTAACACATGTAAATTATTTTCTTTAAAATCACAAATCTTTTTTCCTTCTGGAGTGATGATATAAGCGTCATTTATTTGCCACTCTTGAGGGACTTCCCAATCATAAACTTTAGTTCCACTTTTTATGGAATGAATTTTTAATACACCCCCCCCCCATAGCATCATCAAGAATTTTTAAACTTTGTCTAAAACCTTCTCCTGTTATACTTCTACATATTGGGAAGAGTTTGCAAGCTAAATCATACATCCCCCCCCCGTAATATCTTTTGCATTAATGACATCCTTTCTTAGTTTGTTTTAAAATTTCAAATAATTTATCTTTTATAAAAATAGCATTTTCTATACTCATTTCTTGATGGCAAGGTATGCTAAGCTCTGCTTTATAAAAATCGTCTGCATTGGTTAATTTTATATCGCCTAAGAGTTTTTTATAAAAACTAAATTGATAAGTAGGCTTATAATGAACTTGCACTCCTATGCCATAATTTAATAATTTTTCAAAAATAAATTCTTTTTCGCAGTAAAATTCTTTATTTAATAATATAGGATACAAATGCCTTGAACTTTTTTTATAATCTTTTATTTTTATAATACTAAAATAAGGATTATCTTTAAATTCTTGATCATAAAAATTTGCTATTTGTTCTCTTTTTTCTAAGATTAAATCAAGTTTTTTAAGTTGATTAATACCTAAAGCGCAAGCTACATCACTTAAGCGGTAATTATAGCCTAGATCTATCATATCGCTATCCCATAGTCTTTTTTTAATTATCCCGTGGCTTCTTAAGAGTTTTATTTTTTGTATCAATTCTTTGTTATCACTTAAAACAGCTCCACCTTCAAAAGTAGTGATTGGCTTTACAGGGTGAAAAGAAAAGATATTTAAAAGAGCCTTGCTTCCAACTTTTCCTTTTTTATAAGTAGCTCCTAAAGCGTGGCTTGCATCGTCAATAAGAGGTATATTATAAATTTCACATAAATTTATAATTTCATCTAATTCAACGCTATTTCCAGCAAAATCAACAACGCAAATTGCACCTATATTTTTATGATCTTTTTGGAGTCTTGATTTTAATTTAT
Source organism: Campylobacter sp. (assembly GCF_020024835.1). Lineage (GTDB taxonomy): Bacteria > Campylobacterota > Campylobacteria > Campylobacterales > Campylobacteraceae > Campylobacter_D. Next base: position 39,079 of record NZ_JAHHTD010000004.1, read on the forward strand.
TTTCATTGATATTGCCATCAAATTTAATATCGATAAATTCTACTTTTGCTCCAGAGATTAAGGCAGCATTGGCAGTAGCTGCAAAAGTCATAGGAGTTGTAAGGACTATTTTGTCTTTTACATTTAAACTCAAATACGCAAGATGAAGTGCTGAGGTAGCTGAATTTAACACGCAAGCATATTTTACTCCTACATACTCACAAAGTGCTTCTTCAAAGGCTTCAACTTTATTTCCACCAGTTAAAAAATCATCTTGTAAAGCATCTACGACGCATTTGATATCGCTTTGATCTATATGTTGATGAGAATAAGTTATCATTTTTCTAACTCTGTATGATTTATGATATTTAAAAGATTTGCTTGGTCAATCCACGAAGTATTATTGTCTGAACTATAAGAAAATCCACTAGATACATTTTTACCTTTTTCATTTTTAGCATTAATGCTAAAATCTATATTTGTATTAGTAAATTTTATACTCGGACTAATAGCATAATAATCTTTAAATTCATATGTTAAATGACTATCATCACTTGAAATCATAATCTCGTGAAGTTTTTCTCCAGGCCTTATGCCTATGATTTTATGTTTTAAATTTGGTGCCATAGCTTTTGCTAGATCTATAATTTTCATTGAAGGAATTTTAGGGACAAAGACCTCTCCTCCGTGCATAATTTCAAAGTTATTTAACACAAAATTTACTCCATCTTCAAGACTTATCCAAAATCGTGTCATTCTTTCATCTGTTATTGGAAGCTCTTTGGCATTATTTTCTATAAGTTTTTTAAAAAAAGGTATTACTGAACCTCTTGATCCAACTACATTTCCATATCTTGTTACACTAAATTTGGTGTGAGAATTTCCTGCTATATTATTAGCTGCTATGAAAAGTTTATCACTTGCAAGTTTTGTAGCTCCATATAAATTTATAGGATTGCATGCTTTATCAGTAGAAAGTGCGATACATTTTTTGACATTATTTTCTAAACACGCATCGATAACATTTTGAGCTCCATTTATATTAGTTTTTATACATTCCATAGGATTGTATTCTGCTATTGGCACGTGCTTCATAGCGGCTGCGTGTATGACAAAATCTACATCTTTCATAGCTACGCTTAATCTTTCTTTATCTCTTACATCTCCTATAAAATACCGCATACATTCATTATTAAATTTTATTGCCATTTCAAATTGTTTTAATTCATCACGTGAGTAAATAATAATCTTTTTAGGCTTATATTTTTTAAGAAGTGTATTGGTATAAGTTTTACCAAAACTTCCCGTACCACCTGTAATTAAAATATTTTTTCCATTAAACATATAAAACCTTTTTTTGTTTAATTTTAGTAGAATTGTATCTTAAACATCAAGTCATATTTTAATTGTTTATTATAAAATTATGCTTAGTTTTAATTTTCAATACTTTGAAAAGGGCAATTTAATGAATTGTTTGATTTTATATATTGATAATGCAATATGAGGAATTAAATGCATTTACTAATGAAAATAAAACTAAAAATTATTATGGACACTAATTCTTATTTAAGGATTATAAACGTTAAATTTATATATTGATCTTATTATAAAAAATCTCTTACAAATTCTGGAAAAAGAACAGCTGTAATGCTTGGAAATGTAAGTGAAACATTATAAGAAGTTCAACGCCCTTTAATTACAGCTGATGAATGTATGAGATTACCTTCTGTTAAAAAAGATAAGAATGAATGGTTTTATTATTAAAGATGGTGTAGATTTTGAAAATACCGCTGAATATAAAGCTATAAAAGAAAACATAAAAGCTATTATATCTTTGAATTCTCTTAGTAAAGATACTTTTGGAAAAGATTTACTAGAACTCACTTCAAAAAATCTAACTTTTAATGAAGCTATGCAAGATAAAAGCTTTTCTTTGATGTCCAAACAAAGACTTAAAATTTTTAAAGATAGAGCTTTTCAACAAATCGGTATGATATTGTAATAATATCATTATATTATCATATTAATATTATTTTAATTTTAATATGATATAATACTTTTACAAATTAAAAAGGAGCAAATATGAAAAAACAATACCCTGAAGTGCATAGCTTAGAAGAAAGCCTTGCAATACTTAAAAAGTATAAAGATGATTTGACTAAAAAAGATTATGAAGATATTAAATCTACCATTTGCGGACACGCTATTGAAGATATTTTTGCAAATGAAAAAGACATTATTATGCTAGTTAAAATGAGTGTATATAACTTAAGTGCTGATGAAATTTTAGCAGAATACAAAGAAAAAGGATTTGTAGAATATGAAAAAAAGTAATGAAGAAATTTTTAAAAATTTAATTATAGAGAATAAACTTGGTATAAAAGATGAGAATTTATTTGATATAGAATCAAGAAAATACACTCTAGCAAAAACTAAAGAAATAATTAAAACACCTATTAAAGGTAATTTTGATTATAAACACTTGAAAAATATACACAAATATATTTTTCAAGATATATTTCATTGGGCTGGTAAAGATAGAATGGAAGTTGGATTAAGTGGTTTTATGTCTAAAGGAGATTCTTTATTTTGCTCTGCTGAATTTATTCCAGGAGAAGCCAAAAAAATCTTTGATAAACTTGCAAAAAATAATTATCTAAAAAATTCTAAAGATCTTAATCATTTTGCTACGAATTTAGCAGATTTTATGTCTGATTTAAATGCCTTACATCCTTTTAGAGAAGGTAATGGACGCACTCAAAGAATATTTTTAAATGAATTAGCTAAAAATGCTGGCTATAAACTTGATTTAAATTTAATACCAAAAGATAAAATGATTAAAGCTTCTATCGAAGCTATGCAATGTCATAATGAAAAACTTGAAACTTTAATTAAAACCAATCTAAAAAGTTTTAGACAAAACCTAAATAAAGAGCAAAATCAAGGATTATCATTGTAAATAATGAAAAACATTTTCGCAAAATCTTCAATTATACTAGCAATAGTTTTTATACTAATATATCTAATGTGCTATTTTTTCAAAATACATTTTAATACAACTTTTTCTATGCCACTTGGCATTTATAAAATCATATTTGAATCTTTTATAAAACAAATAGATACTTTATTTTTAAAACAAAAATCTGATTTAGAAACTTTTAAAGTCAATATAATAAATGATATAAAAGAACACAGCGCTAAATCTCGAAAAAAATTAAAAACAATAATTAATGAAATAAGCACAAATATTAATACAAAATCTGAAATAAAACAAGATAATAATCTTAACAATTCTAAAAAAATTAACTTAAATTATTTATTGATTTTCTTTGCTGGTCAAATTATTTTTCTTCTAATTGGCTTAATCATTGGTATTACAATATAATATTTATATGATAATATTATAATATTAAAATAATATATTTTAATATTATTTTAATGTTTTTATGATATTATAATAAAAAATAAAGGATTGAAATGGTTATTTCTATTGTAAATGAAAAAGGTGGAAGCGGTAAAACTACATTGGCTGTCAATTTATCTGCTCGATTAGCTGAAGATGGTGATAATGTTCTATTAATTGATGCTGATCCGCAAAAATCAACTGAAGTTTTTTCAGATATGAGAAGTCAATCAAATTTAGAACCTTTGTTTTCAAGCGTTTCAAAAACTGGAATAAGTCTAGGTGATGAGATTAAAAGAATGAAAAATGCTTTTGATAGCATTATAGTTGATACTGGTGGTAGAGATTCAAAAGAAATGAGAAAAGCTATACTTTCATCAAATATTATCATCATACCCACTATCCCAAGTCAATATGATGTTAATGTTTTAGATCATATGTTAAATATATATCAAGAAGTAACTGAATTTAATTCAGATTTATTAGCATTAATTTTAGTCAATAGAGTTTCACCTAATCCTTTTTTGACAAAAGAATTAAATAATCTTAAAGATTATATCAATGAAGCAAAGAAAGATAAAGGATTGGAAAAAGTAATTATGATGGAAAGTGTAATCTATGAAAGACAAGCATATCGTAAAGCTGTAGTAGATGGTAAAAGTATGAAAGAATTTTGCGATAAAAATGATAAAGCTTTAAAAGATTTTGAAAGCTTTTACAAAGAGCTTTTAAGCATAGCAAATGAAAAACTAGGAGCATAATAATGGGATTTAAAAAGTTAAGTTCAAAAACACCAAAAAATGAAAAAGATTTTGTTGATTTGGCTCGTGGTGAAACAAGCAACAATAATAACAATAAAAGAAATAAAAAACTTATGGTAAATTTTACTGAAGAAGAGTATAAAATACTAAATCAAGAAGCTAGTTCAATGGGCTTGGGTTTAAACTCATATGTAAGATTTAAAATTTTTAGCAAAAATAGCAATTAAAATCAAATCTTTATCAAGTAAACTTTTTAAGATTTAAAAATATAGGAACATAATTATGGTTGTTTTAGATTTATTTTCAGGTGCTGGTGGATTATCAGAAGGATTTTTTAGGGCAAATTCCACTTTTGTCGCACATATAGAATCTGATAAACACGCATGTGAAACTTTAAAAACTAGAACCTCATATTGGAAGCTTAAAAAGAATAATAAGCTAAATATATATTATGATTATCTTTTAAAAAAAATAAGCAAAGAACAATTATGGAAGCTAACTAATACATCGGATTCAGAAGAAGTTATTTGTAAAGAAATATCCCAACATAATTTTGATAGCCTCGTTTCTAAAATAAAAAATAATTTAAAAAAAACTCAATCTAAAAAAATTGATGTAATTATAGGTGGCCCTCCTTGCCAAGCATATTCTATAATAGGTAGAGCTAGAATGAAAAATACTGTAATAAATGATCATAGAAATTATTTGTATAAATACTATGTTAATTTTTTAAGTATTTTTAAACCTAAAATTTTTGTTTTTGAAAATGTTCCTGGTATAAAAAGCGCTGGTAATGGTAAGTATTTTGATGATTTAAAAGAATCTATAGAAAATATAGGATATTCTATACAAATAAAAGAATTAATTGCATCGGATTTTGGTGTATTGCAAAATAGAAAAAGAATCATTATTGTTGGTTTTAAAATCAAAAAAGGCAAAAAATATTCCTACCCAATATTTGAAAAAATAGAAAATAAAAAATATTATGTAAAAGATGTTTTATCAGATTTGCCAAAAATTAATCCTGGGGAAAAAATAGAAGGATTAAATAAATACACAAAAAAAACTAATTCATATTTAAAAATGGCAAATATTAGAGATGCTAATTTTAATATTTTAACACAACATGAAACAAGACCACATAATGATAGAGATAGAGAAATTTACAAAGAAGCTATACTAGCATGGAATACAAAACGTGAAAGATTGTGTTATAAAAAGTTAGCCTTAACAAGACCGGAACTTATATCTCACAAAAATACAAATTCTTTTACAAATAGATTTAATGTAATTAAAGAAAATACCAATGCTTCTCATACAATATTAGCTCACATAGCTATGGATGGACATTATTATATTCATCCAGACATAACTCAACTAAGATCTTTATCCATTAGAGAATCCGCGAGGTTGCAAAGTTTTCCTGATGATTTTTATTTTGAAGGCCCAAGAACTTCTATTTTTAGACAAATAGGTAATGCAGTTCCACCTAAAATGGCAGAACAAATTGCAAAAAAAATAAAAGAATTGATTATTTAAGTTCTTCAATAATTTCAGGACTTCCTTGTCTTGCATAGTATCTAGAAAATTTTGCAATTATATCTTTTAAAAAAGGATAAGATATTGAGGCTACTCTAACATAATCAGAAATTTCTTCTTTTTTTACTGATATTAAACCTTGAAAACATATACTAGGTTTTAAAATTTCTTTATCTTTATTGTCAACTTCAAATATTTTTGCAAAGTTTTTAATAGGATAAAAACGTTCTGGTATCATTTTCTTATTATTGTCGTTGTAATTTATTATTCTTGCTAAAATATAATAATCGTTTTTATCATTTACTATATCACAAGATGGAGTTAAAATAATAAAAAAATCATCATTCTTTTTTACAATATCACCGGTATGATGTTTATCTTTAATAAAAGGATAAATATACATTTCACCTGGATGATATTTATTAAAATATTTTTCACCAGAATTATTAACATATAATTTTTCATTTAAACAAGCTGTAGTATGTCTTAATAAAATAAGATCAATCTCATCAATAGCGTATTGCTCCCAATATGGAAGATTTTTACTCATATGGTCCCAGAAAAATTTTACTATCTGCCGTTCTAAAAAACCATTGTTTTTTGAAAAAAAACGGACCAACTTAGATTGCATTTGTTTTTTTATTTCATCAAGTAAACTCATATCATCTCTATTTAACACTTTAACCATTGGTCTTATCAGCTCACTATCAAAATCAGCAGGTTTACCTGTTGCAATAAATATTGGAATACTATAACGCTCTAAAATATATTTTGTTATATCCTCACCATTAGATTCGCTTCCCAAATCTAAATCAATTACTGCAATATCAATTCTAATTTCATCTAATATATCTAGTGCTTTTTCATATGTAAGTGCTTTATATGCTTTATATTGCATTGATTCTTCTTGCAAACTATCATTTTCTACTTTAATACCTTCTTCATAACTATCAAGAGTTTCTTGATTATCATCAACGAAAAGAATTCTTATAGTTTTAACTTGTTCATTCATTCTGAGTATCCTTAAAACATATTTTAAAATAAACCCCTTCATCGGCTCTTATATATTTTATTTCTCCATCATTCCTACTTACAGCTTGTCCTACTATAGTTAATCCTATACCAGTTCCACCTTCTGGTTTTGTACTAAAACCGGGGTCAAATATTAAATTAACATGTTCTTTTTTTACTCCCATACCATTGTCTTTATAATCAATATAGAAATAATTATTATCCCTATAAATAGAAATAGTAATTTTCTTTTGTATTTGTTTAGTTGTTTGAAACCAATATAAAGAATTTTCTATCAGATTAGAATATATAATATATAAATCTTCATCTCTTCCGTAAATAAATAGTTCTTTATTTTTACATTGAATCTCAAAATCTATATTTTCTCTTTTTAAAATTTCTTTAAATAACTTATAATTATTTAAAGCATTTTGATAAAGATTAACTTCTTTTCTTCTACTCAACCTTGTAATCATTAAAGGATCTAAACGCTTAAACAAATTAGATAATTTTTCAAGTTGAGATAAGCTATCTTCATTATATTTTTTTATATCTTGCCCTATATTTTCATTTTTAGTTTTTATAAAATTTTGTAAAGATTTTTTTAGATTATTAAGTTTAAGTCCTATAATTTGCATAGGCTTTCTTCCCTCATGAAGCACATACAAAACTAGCTTTCCAAGAGCAGCATGAGCTTCATACATAGCTAAAACTTCTTCTATGTTTTTCAAACCATTATTTTTTTTAATCTCTTCTTGTTTTAATTCAAATTGAACTTTTTCAATAATATGCGTATCTATATTTGCCTTATGGAGAATAACACTTATTTTATTATTGACATCATCAAAACTAAAAACATCTCGTATGGTATCTTTAATATTATTTGCAACTACTCTTCCTCTTTTAGTGTTTTTCCTAAATTCATATCTCCTACTTTCAACTTCACTTAAAACCTTTAAAAGTATCTTCTTTAAATTATCATAATTTTTATTTTCTTTTAAACCTTCTCTATCACTTTTCTCGATTAAATTAGACTTATTTTCTGATTCAATATTCACAAAACCAGCAACTTGATTAGTGCTAATAGACATTGTTGGATTATTAACTCTTCTTGCATTTAAACCAAGCCAATCAAAATCATGATCTCCATAAGGTCTTATTCTAAACAAATTCCTATAAATACCTATACCACTAAGATCTTTAATTAGGCTTTTAAATTCACTTTTACCAAGTTTTTCTTCTTTATCCTTCTGTTTATTTACAAAATTTTGTATGACATCAGAATCAAGATCAAATACCCTTAAATCAATTTCTATATTACCGCAAATATTTTTAATATCATCAGGCAACTCGAATTCTATTTTTTCATTAGAATTTTCAAAATTTTTATTTTCATAAAATAAAAGACATTTTCCACTAGAACTTATTTTTCCTTTAATTCTATAATCATAAGAATCAAGTAGTGGGAATGACTCAATTTTCTCGTTTTGATCTTTTATTTTAAATTTTTCTAAACCATTAGTTGAAAATCTTATTTCAAAAGTTTCATTACTTTTATTTGTGGGAACTAAAAGTTTTCTTAATTCCTTAAATAGCAAATCGTTTTGAACTTTATTCCAATTTATTTTATCTTGATATTGTTGATTAATTTCATCATAATAAACTTCAACACTAGAATATATTTCAATTTTAGTACCACTTTTTAAATTTGTTCTATTACATTCATAGGGAATATTAATTTCATCAAGAAACTTACCATCATCAAACTGTTTCCAATCAATTTCTATTATAGAAGTCATACTATTTAAATCAGTTGTTGTAATTCTCAAAAAGTTACCTAATATCGCAGAAGCATATCTACCTATACCTTTTTTACCTTGAACAACTCTTTTCTTTTTAAAAGAATACTGCTTATTAACTTTATAAGATGTAGCTGGAACCATCCAAGTATTTTTAATAGTTTCAAGAGACATTCCCTCTCCATCATCTTCAATAGTAAATTTTAAAAATTCTTGCTTTTTATCATACACATATTCATTAGTTAATTCTATAGAAATTGTAACTATTTCAGAATCAGCATCATAACTATTTTTAATTAATTCTACTACAGCAGCATATGGATTTTTAATTAAATCCTCTCCAATTGTTTTAATAAGTCTAGCTTCAGGTCTAATTTTTAATTCTTTTTTCATATTAAGTAAACCAATATTTTATAAATAAATAAGATTACATATTATACCACGACTAAAAAATTATTTATTAAAATTTTAATAAATTAATCATCATAATTTTTAAATTGAATAAATTTCAAAAACAATTAAAATTAATATAGTTGCTTTCTATCAATTTTACCTTTTTCAAATATCCATGTTTTAAATCTTTTTGAAGTTTATTAGTGTATTCTTGAATAATTTTTATATTTTTTTCACTAAGCAAGGAAATAGCATTTGTGCTTCTATCAAATTTAACTTCTTCCATATTACAGTCTTTAATGTATTTATTAACATTAATTTTTCTGTTGGCATAAAACCCTTTTGGTATATCTTTGATTTTGTTTGTATTTAAAAACAAATATTCAAATTTTTTAAATTGCTCAATATCTTCTGAATCCTTTAAAATTTTTTTAACTTCTTGATTCATAGCATTAAGCCCTTCTCTGTTTTGAGAATTCACCAAAAATCCATCCACATTCATCGTAACTTTTTCTGTTTCCATTGACAAAATTTCTTTTTTCTCAAAACCTAATTTTCTTAACTCACCATAAAAAATAGATGGATTGGACTTTTGTATTTTTTCTAAAGAATATTCTAAAGATCTTGTTTCTCTTTCCATCTCATCTTGATTTAAATTAGAATCTTTAACCAATTTCATTTGAGTTTTTATAATATCAATTAATAATTTCTTAGTTTTTGAAATATTTTTTCTATTATTATTCTCCTAGTGAATTTCTTGCATTCTTTTATCAACAAAACTCACATTTAAATTAAACTCATTGGCGATGTCTAAAACATTTTTTTTAAAACTATCTTCTCCTGTGATATTAAGCTTATTCCCAAATCTTTCAATTGCCATAAGTAAAGAATTTAAAAGAAATTCTTTATCATCTTTGCCATTTTGGATTAAAGATACTTTCAACATATCTCCTTTATCTATAGCTTTATTAAAGCCATTTTTATATACAGGATAGCCTTCCTTTGTTATAAAATCTACATTATCAAAGATCTTAGCTTTTTCCTCCATTGAAGATAGCGTGTTTTCATTTTCATTAATTTTTATTTTAGATCTTCTCAAGGCTTTAACCACTTCTTCATTCCCCATCATAGCCTCTTTAATTAAAAAATCTCGATAAGACACTCTTTTATATTTTTGATAAAGCTCTTTTTGTTTATTTTTAAAAATCATTCTTTGATTTTTAACATGTGAAAAAGCACTTTTATTAAATTTCATAGAAGGTATTGAAGTTTTAAATTCATTGTGTCTAATCTTTAACATTCTAAGTTCTTTGTCAAGCTTGGATTTTTTCTCATTTTCAATTCTTAAATACTTCTCCCATAATGCCTTAGAAGTTTCTTTATTAGGGCGTTGGTATTGTTCTTTTATTTTTTCTTTTTCTCCATTAATATTTTGAACATTTTCTTTCATTTGTGGTATTTAATTGTTGAGTATTAATTATTTCAGCAATATTATCATCTTGATTATCAAAAGAACAATTTGTAAAAAAATATGCTTTCACTTTATCCATTTGATTTTTTTTATCAAGCATATAATCTACCAAAACTTTTACATGATTATTATCTTTATCTAAAATATAGTCTGATAGCTTTTTAAAACTAGATTTACTTTGTTTTTTTTGATGGTATTTTCTTAACTATCATTTTATAATCTCTCTAACTTTTTGCTTTAACAATTCTTGTAAATCTAAAATTTGATCTACAATATCATCTATATCCTGATAAGATTTTGTTTTAGAAAAAGATGTTTTTTGTTCTTCATTATTCACTAACCAATATCTTGAAAGTGTTAAACCATGATTTTAAGCTTTTTCAACTAAAAAGCTATATTCTTCAAAAGTCAATCTAATATTTACTTGTTTTGTCTTTTTCATTTTGATGTCCTATTTTAGAGCTTTAGCGATAAAATTTTGCTTTTGTATAGCAAAGGAAAATAATTAAAAAATGTGAAGCTAAAATTGAATTTTATTCAAACTTAAATTATTTAAAAAAAGAATTTAAAAATGGTTGCGTGGTATCTAAATTTCTTTATAATAAAGCATTAAAAGAAAAAAACTTTAAAATGACTTATGTGCAATTTAACAAATATTTCAATGAAATCTTTAAAAATAAAATTGATAAAAAAGAAACAATACAAGAAAATAATCAATTTCTAACTTTAGAAAACAAAGAACCTATTAAACTAAAAATTAACACAAAATCAAAAAAGATGATTTGTTATAAAAATAACAATTTAAGGATTAAAAATCTTTAAACAATTGAAATCCTATATAATCATTACTTTAATAATGGGTGCGGGGTGTGCAGTCGCCTAAAGCGACAAACGAAACTTGACCCCGCCCTATTATGGTAAGAATAAGAGACGCTTAGTCTCTTTAAATTTTGCAAATGAGCGTTAGCGAAATTTGCTGTATAAAAAAATTTATTTTCAAGAATAGATAAAGAAGGAAAAGACTTGTAAAAAACACTCTCAAACACTTATAAAATAGTTATTTATTATGGTTTTTGATTTTCTCATCAGTAGGAAAAACTACTCATGAATAGGAAGATTATTTTTAGAAAAATTTATATTTCCAAATAAATTGGGAAAAAAATTATTTTTTATTTAAATATGTATCATTCTTTGGGAAAAAATGATATGATACTTTAATTTAGAACTAAAAAAGGTTAAAAGTGAGAAAAATAATAGATTTAGAAAACAAGCCAGTAACTAGATTATATAGTAAAGTTAAAGAGAGAGTTGATAATAATACAGGAGAAGTTACTACTATTGTAAGTTCTTTTTTGCAAAAAGAAAAAACTAAAGATGATTTTATTAAGCTTTTTGTAGAAAATATCAATTATATTACCGACAATCTTTCTAATTCTGCTTTAAGAGTAGTGTTAATGATGTTTAAAAATTTAAATTATCAAAATATTTTTAATTATAATAGTGATTTTGTATCTTATTTTACAAATAAAAAAATTTTAGGAAAATCTAGTGTTTATCGTGCGATTAAAGAACTTGAGGATAAAAATGTAATTTTTAAAATTACAAAAGAGCAACAAGAAGAATATGATATTATAAGTTCAAATTCATATATTATGAATCCACAAATCATTGGAAAAGGTTCTTTTAGAGATTTAAAAAGACTAAGACAAACAATAATAAAAGAATTTGATTTTGAAAAATTAGAAATGATACAAAAAGTAGAAGTAGAAGGTGAATATGAAGGATTAGAAGAAGTCAAGAAGAATCCTGAAAATTATTATATCAAAGATATTAAACAAATTTCTTCTCCTAATGCCATAGAAAATCAAATTATTATATCCAAGAAAGAATCTGAAGTAGATAATCAAGCTTTAATTACAAATAATACGCAACCTTCTTTGTTTGATAATAAAGAAGATTTGGGCGATTTTTGGAATATGTGTGGTGCTTTAACAGGTGCATATCATCCTACAAAATCAGCTAAAGAACTAAAAAGAGAAAAGCTAGATAAAGATTTAGAAGAAGGTAGAATATGAAAAAAGTATTTTTAGATACAAATATATTGTTAGATTATTTTAATATTCAAAGAGCTTATCATAATGAAGCTAAACAACTAATATATTTTTTACTTACACATAATATTCAAATAGTTTTTTCTGAAGATATGATTTCTACTATTGCATATATATTAAAAAAAGCTGATATAAATATGGTTCAATTTTATAATCATATAAGCAAAATAACTCTTGATCCAAAAGTATTAATTTGTTCTTTCTCTGGCTCAGTAATTAGAAGTGCTTGTCAAATGTGTCAATCTGATAATGATGATTTTGAAGACTATTTGCAATATTTTTCTGCCGAAAAAGAGGGGTGTTGTGCTATTTATACTATGGATAAAAAATTTCCAAATTTAAAAATACCTATAAAAAGATATGGTGAGATTAATATTTAAAACTTCATTTTGTCTCACAAAAAATAAAAAATATGATTTTTCTAGCAAAAAAATCCCTTTTTTCTCTCACATTTTGAGACAAAACCTAAAAATTATGCTTTTGTCTCACAAAAATGAAAAAAAATAAACATTCAAATGTTAAAAATGTATCATTTTATTAGAAAAAACATTGACAATTATTAAGCGAGAATTTGGTGATATATTAAGTTATTTAGAAGATAAAGACACCATAGAACTCATGTTAAATTCTAATGGCAATCTTTGGCTTGAAAAACTTGGTCAAGATATGAAATGTCTTGGTTCTTTTTCTGAAGCAAAAGCAAAATCTATCATTACTGCAGTTTCAAGTCTTTTAGACACAACAATAAATTCTGATAATCCTATCTTAGAATGTGAATTGCCTCTTGATGGCTCAAGATTTGAAGCCTTATTACCTCCAATCGTAGCAAAACCTACTTTTACCATAAGAAAAAAAGCAATAAAAATTTTTACTCTTGATGATTATGTTGATTCTAATATTCTGACACCAAATCAAAAACAAATATTAATAAAAGCAATAAAAGATAGACAAAATATTTTAATTGTTGGTGGAACAGGTAGTGGAAAAACTACTTTTTCAAATGCAATTATAGATGGAATTTCAAAAATCACTCCTATTCATAGAATCGTAATCATAGAAGATACAGCTGAACTTCAGTGTGCTAGTAAAAATAAAGTCATCTTAAGAGCTACTGAACACGTAGATATGCTTAGGCTTTTAAAGGCAACTATGCGTCTTCGTCCAGATAGAATCATAGTAGGTGAAACAAGAGGAAAAGAAGCTTTAGATTTATTAAAAGCTTGGAATACCGGTCATCCCGGTGGTATAGCCACAATACATGCAAATTCTGCAAAAGGTGGATTAACAAGAATGGAACAATTAATTTCTGAAGCTACTAGTGCAAAAATGAGTAAATTAATTGCTGAAGCTGTTAATTTGATAGTTTTTATCTCAAAAACAAAGGAGGGAAGAAAAATACAAGAAATAATTAAAGTTGAAGATTATCGTAATGATGAGTATATCATAAAATCAATGTTTTAAGGAGTAAATATGAAAAAATTTTTAATTTTATTTTTAGTAGCTGGCATAAGCATAGCTTGGGCTTCAACAACTGGTGCTGGACTTCCTTGGGAAAGTCCATTGCAAACAATAAAAGCAAGTATAACTGGTCCTGTTGCATTCGTGGTGTCAATTTTAGCGATGGTAGGTGCTGGAGTAGGTTTAGTTTTTGGTGCAGAATTTAATGGATTCATTAAGACTCTACTTTCTATCGTATTAGCTGTGAGCATAGTAATTGGAGCAACAAACTTCATAAGTATTTTTAATACTAGTGGAGCTTTAATATAATGGAAACTCTCCAAAAAGTAGATATCTATAGTGCGCTAAATAAACCAAATTTAATTTTTGGTGCCGATAGAGAACTAATAATGCTTGTTGGGATTGTATCATTTGCTTTAATTTTTACAGGCGTAACTCTACTAACAACTATCGTAGGAATCGTATTACTATTTTCATGTGGAACGCTTTTACGCTTAATGGCATATTTATAATTTATTTTAAAATTCTTGGTAAAGTAATACCTTTTTGAGCTTGATATTTACCTTTTTTATCTGCATAAGTTACATCACACGGCTGATCACCTTGTAAAAATAAAACTTGAGCTATACCTTCATTTGCATAAATTTTTGCAGGCAAAGGAGTAGTGTTTGAAATTTCAATTGTTATATGACCTTCAAAACCAGGTTCAAATGGAGTTACATTTACTATAATGCCACATCTTGCGTAAGTGCTTTTGCCAAGACATATAGCTAAGACATCATCAGGCATTTTAAAATACTCTATAGTGCTAGCTAGTGCAAAAGAATTTGCAGGCACTATACACACATCTCCTTGAAAATCTACCACGTTTTCTTCTACAAAATTTTTTGGATCAACAAGTGTTGAATTTACATTAGTAAAAATTTTAAATTCTCTTCCAACTCGTATATCATAGCCATAGCTAGAAAGCCCGTAGCTTACTATACCTTTACCTATATTTGCTTCACAAAATGGCTCTATCATTTTGTGTTCTAATGCCATTTTTTTGATCCAATTATCCGCTTTTAAACCCATTATGTTTCCTTAAAAATAGTAAGTGGTAATTTTTTTAGATTATATCTTAAAAAATTAGTGAAAAAGAAATAATTGAAGTTATTTTTAGTATTTTTTTATATAATTATTAGATTAAGTCTTATAAATCATAAATTCAAGGAGTATATATGACAAAAGAAGAAATTAAAGAGCTTATGGAGTTTTTTGCAAAAGCAAATGTAAGCAAGATTAAGATAAAAGAACAAGATGGATTTGAAATAGAACTTGAAAAAGATTTGTGTTGTGAGTTGCCAGCACCAGCTCCGATTGCACCAGCTCCACAGCCAATTAATGTAAATGTTGTAAATGAGACAAAAACAAATCAAACTTCAAATAAACCAACTATCAATAGCCCTATGGTCGGGGCTTTTTATCAAGCTCCAAGTCCTGGTGCGGAGCCTTTTGTTAAAGTAGGACAGACTATTAAAAGTGGGAATACAATAGCGATTATTGAAGCTATGAAAATTATGAATGAAATTGAAGCTGAATACGATTGCAGGATAGTAGAAATTTTAGTAGCAGATGGACAACCTGTAGAATTTGGTACGCCATTATTTGTAGTGGAGAAATTATAAAATGGAAATTAAAAAAGTTTTAATTGCAAATCGTGGAGAAATTGCTTTAAGAGCTTTAAGAACCATTAAGGAAATGGGTAAAAAAGCAATTTGTGTTTATTCTACCGCAGATAAAGATGCACTTTATTTAAAATATGCTGATGCTAGCATTTGTATAGGTAATGCTAGAAGTTCAGAGAGTTATTTGAATATTCCAGCTATTATTAGTGCTGCTGAAATTAGCGAAGCTGATGCGATTTTTCCAGGATATGGATTTTTAAGTGAAAATCAAAATTTTGTAGAAATTTGTGCAAAACATAATATCAAATTTATAGGTCCTTCTGTAGCTGCTATGGCTTTAATGAGTGATAAAAGCAAAGCTAAGCAAGTTATGCAACGAGCAGGAGTGCCAGTAATCCCAGGAAGTGATGGGGCTTTAAATAGTGCTTTAGCGGCTAAGAAACTTGCTAAAGAAATAGGTTATCCTGTTATTTTAAAAGCGGCTGCTGGAGGCGGTGGTCGTGGTATGCGTGTGGTTGAACAAGAAAGCGACCTTGAAAAAGCTTATTGGTCGGCTGAAAGTGAAGCAATGAGTGCATTTGGCGATGGAACTATGTATATGGAAAAGTATATTCAAAATCCACGTCATATAGAAGTGCAAATTATAGGCGATAGTTTTGGAAATGTAATCCACATAGGTGAGAGAGATTGTTCTATGCAAAGACGTCATCAAAAGCTTATAGAAGAATCGCCTGCAATTTTATTAGATGAAAAAACTAGATTAAAACTTCACGAAACTGCAGTAAAGGCCGCTAAAGCTATAGGCTATGAAGGTGCTGGAACTTTTGAATTTTTAGTAGATAAGAATTTAAATTTTTATTTTATAGAAATGAATACACGTTTGCAAGTAGAACATTGTGTGAGTGAAATGGTAAGTGGAGTTGATATTATCGAACTTATGATAAAAGTTGCTGAGGGATATCCTTTACCTAAACAAGAAGAAATTAAATTAAAAGGGCATTCTATAGAGTGTAGAATCACAGCTGAAGATTCTAAAACCTTTTTACCATGTCCAGGAAAAATCACAAAATATGTAGCTCCAGCGGGTCGAAATGTAAGAATGGAAAGTCATTGTTATCAAGATTATAGTGTTCCGCCTTATTATGATTCTATGATAGGAAAATTAGTTGTATGGGGTGAGGATAGAAATATAGCTATAGCTAAGATGAAAATAGCTTTACACGAACTTATTATTGGTGGGATTAAGACCACAAAAGATTTTCATTTAGCTATGATGGATAATGCAGATTTTGCAAATAATAATTACGATACAAATTATCTTTCAAGACATTAAGATAGGGTAATACCTATCTTATTTCCTCTATATGAGCGTTTGTTCTTATTTTATCTAGGTGATTTTTTAAGGCTAATTCTCTTTGGTTGATAGTATATGCGTTGCTTACTTGCTCTTTAATTAAATTAAAATCAATCGGATTTTTTCCATATTTTTCTTTGATAAAATAAATAATATAAGTATTTTCACCATTTAATATAGGTGTAAATTCACCAGTTTTAGTATTATTTAATAAAGCGAGTAATCGCGGATCCATATTTGAAGCATTTAAACTAATAGCTTTTGATTTAATTTGATCATTTTTATACATTGGATTTTGTAAAAGTTGTTGCAAAAGCTCTGGATTTGTAGAATTATAAACTATTAAATCTACATTTGAAAAAGTGCTAAATTTATCAAGATTATTTTCATAGAAATTTTTTAATGCCTCATCATTGATATTTATTTTTGCATTTTGCATAATGCTTTGGTAAAGTCTTTCTTTTTGCATATCTTTGCGAACTTTTTCTTTAAAAATTTCAAAATTTAACCCTTTTTTTTCTATTTGTGCTTGTAAGCCATTGATGTCAGTATTATTGCTTTTGGCAATTTGATTTAATTTGTTATTTAATTCAAAATCACTAATGATAATACCAAAATTTTTAGCTTCACTTTGTTGAATTTTATCATCTACTAAAAAGGCTATTGCTTTTTGTTTATCATTAGTATGTAGCTGTTTCATCGTTTGATTAATGTCATAAATGGTAATAGGTTCATTTTCTACTATCATAGCTATTCCACCGATAGTTTGAGCACATAAAATATTTACAGCAAAAAAGCACGACATTAAAATTTTTTTCATTTTAAAACCTTTGTTTAAGTGTAAATATAGCATTATAACAATAAAAATTTAAAAAAGGTAAAGATATGCAAGAAATCTCAACTCGTTTTGCTCCTTCTCCTACAGGTTATTTACATATTGGAGGTTTAAGAACTGCTTTATATAATTATCTTTATGCAAGAAAAAATAATGGTAAATTTTTATTACGCATTGAAGACACTGATTTAAAAAGAAATTCACAAGAAGCTACACAAGCTATTATAGAAGCATTTAAATGGTGTGGGCTTGATTATGATGGTCAAATAGAATATCAATCACAAAGATTTGAAATTTATAAAAAATATATTCAAAAATTATTAGATGAAGGAAAAGCTTATTATTGTTATATGAGTAAAGAGGAGCTTGATGAATTAAGAGCTAAGCAAGAAATAGCTAAAGAGCGTCCAAGGTATGATGGTAGATATAGAGATTTTAAGGGCACGCCTCCAAGTGGTATTGAACCTGTTGTGCGTATAAAAGCTCCACAAAGCGGTGAAATTAAATTTATTGATGGTATTAAAGGTGAAATTAGTTTTAAAGTTGAAGATATTTTAGATGATTTTATTATAGCAAGAAGTGATGGAAGTCCTATTTACAACCTCACCGTTGTTATTGATGATGCATTAATGGGTGTTAGTGATGTTATAAGAGGCGATGATCATCTTTCTAATACACCTAAGCAAATAGTTCTTTACAATGCTTTAGGTTTTAAAATTCCAAAATTTTATCATGTTGCTATGATACATGGAGAAGATGGAAAAAAACTTTCTAAACGACATGGTGCCACTGATGTTATGGAATACAAAAATATGGGGATATTACCTCAAGCTTTACTTAATTTTTTAGTAAGACTTGGGTGGAGTCATGGAGATGATGAAATTTTTGATATTACACAAATGAAGGAATTTTTTGATCCAAATCACATTAATAAGAGTGCATCTTGTTATAATTTTAAAAAATTAGAATGGCTTAATGTGCATTATATTAAGACTTTACCTTTTGAAGAAATTAATAGACAACTCAAAGAATTAAATTTTGATTTAAATTTATATGAAAATGCTAGATTTTTATTGGATATGTTAAGAGAAAGATCAAAAACTTTGCACGATATCATTGATGGAGCAAAAATGTTACTAAATGACCCAAAAGAATATGATCAAAAAGCTGTAGATAAATTTCTTAATGAAACAAATTTAGCTTATTTAGAAAAATACGCTAAGGTTTTAAGCAAACAAAAAAGCGCTTATGAATTTGAAGAATTCACAAATAAATTTTTAGATGAAAATAATTTAAAATTAAAAGATTTAGCTCAAGCTATACGTATAGCATTAACTGGTCGCTCTGTAAGCCCTAGTATATTTGAATTATTAGAATTTTTAGGTGTGCAAAAGTGTCAGTTGAGGGTGCAAAATTTACTAAATTACATAAAGGAAAGATGATGGATTTAAAAGAGGAAGCTTTAAAATACCATTTAGGTGGTAAAGTTGATATAGTTGCTAGAAAGCCTATGGATAGTGCATATGATTTATCTTTAGCATATTCACCAGGAGTTGCTGAACCTTGTGTTGAAATTGCTAAAGATGAAGTTTTAGCTTATAAATATACTAATAAAGCTAATTTAGTGGCTATAATTAGTGATGGAAGTGCGGTTTTAGGACTTGGTAATATAGGAGCTAGTGCAAGTAAGCCTGTTATGGAGGGAAAAGCTTGTTTATTTAAAAAATTTGCTGATGTAAATGCATATGATTTAGAAATTGATGTGCATAGCGTAGAGGATATTGTTACTTTTTGTAAAGCTGTGGCACCAACTTTTGGAGGAATTAATTTAGAAGATATTGCGGCACCAAAATGTTTTGAGATTGAAGCAGCATTGCAAGATCTTGGAATTCCTGTTATGCACGATGATCAGCACGGAACAGCTATTATTTCTACAGCAGGATTGATTAATGCTATGGAAATTAGTGGCAAAAAATTTGAAGATATTAAAGTAATAGTTAGTGGAGCAGGAGCAGCAGGTATTGCTAGTGCTAGAATGTATAGAAAATTAGGTGTGAAAAATATTATTTTAGTAGATAGCAAGGGTGTGGTTAATACTCAAAGAAATGATTTAAATAAATATAAACTTGAATTTGTAAGTGATACTAAGGCTATGACGCTAAAAGAGGCTTTAAAGGGTGCTGATGTGTTTTTAGGACTTAGTGCTCCAAAAATTTTAGATGATGAAATGATTTTATCTATGGCTAAAGATCCAGTAATTTTTGCTTTAGCTAATCCTATCCCTGAAGTAATGCCAGAAGATGTAAAAAGAGTAAGAAATGATGCTATTGTAGGCACAGGAAGGAGTGATTATCCTAATCAGATTAATAATGTTTTAGGATTTCCTTTTATTTTTAGAGGTGCTTTAGATGTAAAAGCAACTAAAATTACAGAAGGTATGAAAATCGCAGCAGCTAGAGCTTTAGCAGATTTAGCCAAGCTTGAGGTTACTGATGAAATTAGACAAGCTTATGATATCAAAGAACTTAAATTTGGTAGAGATTATGTGATACCAAAACCTTTTGATAGTAGGGTTAAGGCAGTAGTAAGTGCTGCTGTTGCAAAAGCAGCTGTAGAAGATGGAGTTGCTTTAGTAAAAGAATTTGATTACAAAAGTTACATTGATAGCTTAAAATAATTTTTATTACTCAAAATCTTAATAAATTAAGGTTTTGAGTTTGATTTATGATATTTAAGAAAGTAGTGATGATTTTTGGTAAGATTGATTATTTAAATTTACTTCCCTTGCATATTTATCTTAAAAAAATGCCTTTGCCTACTTATGTTAAACGAACTACAGAATATAAAAAAGGAGTTCCTAGAAAACTTAATGAAAGTTTGTATTTTAGGCGTATTGATGCAGCAATTATTTCTAGCATAGAAAGTTATAGAAAAAAATACAAAACTTTAAATGTAGGAATTTGTGCAAATAAAAAAGTTAAGAGTGTTTTAATTAAAAAACAAACACAAAATAAAGAAGATAATGAGTCAGCTACTTCTAATGTGCTTGCAAAAATATTAAAGCAAAATGGTGAAGTAATTATTGGCGATAAGGCTTTAAAGCTTTATTTGCAAAATCAAAATGCTTATATAGACTTGTGTGAAGTATGGTATGAAAAATTTAATTTACCTTTTGTTTTTGCAAGATTTTCTTGTATAAAAAATTTTTCAAATTATAAAAAAATAATGAATTGTTTTGTTAAAAATAAAATCTTTATACCACAATACATCTTATGTGATTATGCAAAATCAAGGCAGCTTTCCCAAAAAGATATTAAAGATTATTTACAATTAATCTATTATAAAATTGGTGCAAAAGAACAATTTGCATTAAAAAAATTTAATACAATGCAAAAAGACTTGAAAGTTAAAAATAAAAAAACTAGCAATTTGCTTACTAATTTTTCTTTTAAATAATTGATTTTATTGTTTTTTGAATTTTAATAAATACCTTTATTAGTTTAAATAAAGGTATTTATAAATAGTTATTTTTGTGCGTCTATTATAGTTGGAACAGCACGTAAGCCAAGTTTAGAATATTTTTCAAAAGTTTTTTTGACATCATTTACTTCTGAAGCACTTGGTTTTTGATATTCTTTTAAATTTGCATTATAGTATTTTTTCATAATAGCAATTTTTTGTGCATCATCTTTTGCATTTTTGCTTTCTTTGTAAATTAGTGCAGATTTTTCAAATGCACTAGTATCGTGGATTGGTGTGAGTATGAATTTTACTTGATGAGTTTTTAAAATATCTTCAATTTTTTCCAAGTGCATTCTACAATATGGGCATTCTGGATCGCTAAATACATAAAGTAAAGGTTTATCTTTATCGCCTAAAGAAATAAGCATATTTTCTTCTTGCAATTTTGCTAATGCTTTTTTAGAAAATTCAGCTTGCTGTTTTTTTAAAAGCTTCTCTTGAAATACTTTAGAATAAAATTTTTCTTTCTTAAGATCTACTAGTTCTGTAGTGATAAAATTACCATCAGTAAATATTATCTCTTGAAAGTTTTTTCCTGAAAGTTCGAAATTTATAATCATTGCTTCAAAATTACTATCTTGAATTTTTTCTCTACTTATAATAGTAATTTTAGCATCGTTTAAATTTGGATTTTTTTTGAAAAAATTAATTATCTCTTCATTATTTACTGCAAATAAAGAGCTGATTAATGTTAATAAAACTAAATATTTTTTCATTTTTTTCCTTTTTATTTTTAGATTTTAGTTATTATAAAATTTTATATTTAATATTTAAGCATTCTTTTTTCATTGATTTTTTTTACTTGTTTGAAATTACCATCAAGGTATTCTAAATATGCAATGGCGTATTTTCTTGAAATATCAAAATGATTTTTTACAAAATTTACATCTAAATTCTGTGTTTTTAAAAGGATTAAAAAATTATCCATTAATGAATTTAAAGCTTGTTTTTCTATAAAAATATTATGCGTTAGTCTTATTATTTTATTTTCTTTAGTTAATTTTTTAAGTATGCTATCTCCATTTTTTCTATCTAATCCTAATTGTTCATATAGATTATAAGGAGCAGTTGGTTTAATTCCTTCTTTTTTTAAAATTTCAAAAAGCTCACAATAATTTTTTTCTTTTAATTTCTTAAAATCTTGTCCTTTTAAAAAATAAATTCCATCTTTAAAATCTAAAAAATCTTGCATTTGCTCTAAAGTATATGCACAAAAATCTTCACTAGCCCACGAAAGTCTTAATGAGATTGAATGAGCAGATATTAATGCATTTTGATTTTTAGAAAAGATAAATTGTATAAAATTTTTAAGCTCATTTTGTGCTTTTAAATCATATACATTTAAAGCTTTTTCATCAACAAAAACATTAGTTAAGTTTTTTGCTAAATTTAAAGCTTCTTGATGAGTTAGCTTAAAGCGTTGGTAGCTTGAGATTAGTCCAAAACCAAATTTATGAGTATTTTTTAAAAATTCAAATATTGCACTAAAATTTTTTTGTTCTAAAAGCTTTAAGAATTGTATTTTTGTGTCTTTTTTTAATGGCTCACTTACTGGATTTAAAACAATTCCTCCGCTTTTGACACGTCCATTTTCAAGTAAAATAAATTTATCATCAAAACACAAAGAGATAGGTTTTTCAAATTCTAAACTTGCATAGATTTTATCTTCAAATTCCTTGATAATATTTACCTTAGCATTGATTTTTTTACTACCTGTGCAAAATTCAAATTCATTTTTATGTTTGATTTCATTAGAAAATATTAAAACATCTACACTTTTAAAGCTTTTAAAAAATCCTTTTTTAGTAAGAATATATCCTTTTTTTAAATCATAATAATTACAATTTAAATTTAAAGCTACTCGATTATAAGCACACACTTGATCAATATTTATATCGTGAATTTGTATATTTTTTACGCTAATATCTTTTTGCTTTTCAATACAATAAATTTTTTCATTTTTACTAATTTTTCCTTCATTTAAGCTTCCAGTAACTATCGTCCCTATCCCTTTTAAAGAAAAAACTCTGTCGATAAAATATCTAAATATAAAATCTTTTTCACATTCTTTTGGTTTTAAATTTAACAAGTATTTTTTTAATTCTTCGATACTTTTTTGATTATAAATACTAGTGAGAAAAATTTTTAATAAATTTTATATGATTTTAATTCTTTTAATATAAGATTTTTTTGATACTCAATATCTTCACATAAATCTAATTTATTTAAAATTAAAATAATATCTTTGACGCCTAAAAATTCTAATACTTTTAAATGTTCTATACTTTGTGCTTTTAAACCTTCGTTAATATCTACGACAAACAAGCATATTTTAAAAGCAAAAGCACCGCTAATCATAGTTTTAATTAAATTTTCATGTCCAGGAACATCAATAAATGCTAAATTTATATTAGAATTTTTTAAATGAGAAAAACTAAGATTTATAGTGATACCTTTTTCTTGCTCTTCTTTTAAATTATCTCCATCAAAGCCATTAAGAGCTTTAATAATAGAGGTTTTTCCATGATCAATATGACCAGCAGTTCCTATGATAATACTATGCATTAAATACCTCATCAATAATTTTGATTAATTTTTCTAAATCTTTATTTAATATAGTCCTAAAATCTAAGACAAATTCATCTTTTTCAATACGACCTATTACACCTTTTTTTCTAAATATTTCTTGTAAAATCAATGCTTTGCCTTTAAAACTTAGTATAAAACTATCTAAATTTTTATCAGGCATAGAACCACCACCTACTAGACTTTTTGAAATTTTTAAATCACAGGGAGATTGGATATTGTTTTTTACAAAATTAGCTTTTGTTTTTATGCTTGCTAAATTATCATTGAGTAATCTTAAAGTTGGAATTTTTTCATATTTTTTTTCTAAATATGCTTTTGTAGTTTCATTTAAAAAAGCTAAAGTGATTTTATCAACTCTTAGCATTCTTAAAAGTTGATTTTTTTTAAGTTTTTCGATGTGCTTTTTTTTCCCAAGTATTATCCCTGCTTGAGTTGAACCAAAAAGCTTATCACCACTAAAGCTTAATATATCGCAATATTTTAATAAATCTTTTACGCAAGGTTCATTTTTGGTAAGTTGTGAGTTTAAATTTTCACACCAACCTGATCCTAAATCATAATAAGAAATGATTTTTTTCTTTTTTGTTAAATTATAAATTTCTTTTAATGAAACTTCTTCAAAAAATCCTTTAAAGGCAAAATTAGAACGATGAGTTTTTAATATAATTTTAGTATTTAAAGAAATAGCATTTTCATAATCTTGTAAATGAGTTTTATTAGTAGTTCCTATTTCTTTTAGTAAAACTCCAGCAGCATAAACTACTTCAGGTATTCTAAAACTGCCTCCAATTTCTACTAATTCACTTCTTGAGGTAATAACTTCACAATCTTTTGCTAATGTATTTAATATCAAAAATACTGCTGCTGCGTTATTATTGACTATTAGACAATCTTCACAATTAAATAAAATTTTTAAATTTGCACTAAGTGCGTCGTATCTTGAGCCCCTTTTTCCGTTGTTGATATTAAATTCTAAATTTGAATAAGAACACACAATATCTTTTGTTTGTTCAAAAATATTTTCATCTATAATGCTACGACCTAAGTTGGTGTGGATAATGACTCCAGTTGCATTGATTAAGCTTTTTGACTGGGTATTTAAAAATTCATCTATTGCATTTTTAATCTTAAAAATGAGTTCTTCAAAAGAAAATTCTAATTTTGGATCTTTTAAAATTTGTTTTTTGCACTCTAAAACAATTAATTTTGAAAAATAATTTTTTAAATACAAAGGATAAATACATAAGTTTTCATCATTAATAAGAGAATTTATCGGAGGGAATGTTCTAAATTTATTCATCTTAAACCTTAAGAAAAAACTAGTAAAATTATAACTTTTTTATAATGAAATTTATATAATTATTAAAAAATAAAGAGAGTAATGATGAAAGATTTTGTTTTTTTAGAAAATGATGATTTAATCCCCTTGAGTGATAATATATCCATAGTATCTAATGCTTGCGAAGATGTTTTTATAGGAAATTCTTTACTTTTAAATCCTAAAGTGTATGCTCCAGAAATTAATTTTTATTTAAAAAATTCCACAGATAGTGTTTTAAAAAAATCAAAAACCATTGATACTTTATATGAAATAAGGTCTAAAATTTATGATATGGGGCTTGATTTAGAATACACCAAAGAAGTGGGTAAAAACGTAATCATTGTTAGTGATGATGATGATGAAATAAAATTGCTAGAAGAATTAAAAAAACAAGATTATAAAGTTTTAAAAATTTTAAATGAACAATGTCAAGCAGTTTTAGGTTCTATAGGAGAGCTTTGCGTAATAGCTTTAAAAAATGATGAGCAAGTAGAAATTGAGTGCGATTTCTTTTTATATAAAAATAAAAAAGATAGTTATGATAAACAAAGTGGGTGTTATGATATTAATAATTTAAGCAATGAAAATATTTTGAAGTTATTAAACAATAATTCTCCTAAGTATAAATTTAGAAATTATATTAATTATGATGATAGCATTTGTCAATATCACAATAGAAGAAGTATTCATTGTGGAAAATGTGATGAAATATGTCCTAGTGTAGCCATTTTAAAAGATGATGAAAAAATGCAATTAGAATTTTCTCATATTGATTGTATTCATTGTGGAAAATGTGTGAGTATTTGTCCTAGCGGAGCACTTGATTATGCACCTATTCCAAGAAATAGCTTTTATGAAGTTTTAAAATTTTATGAAGATAAAATAATTTTAGTTATTTCAGGGGAGAAAAATATAGAAAACTTAAATGTCGTTTTAAAAGAAAATATAGTGCCATTTATGGTAGAAACTAGCAATTTTTTTGATCAAACCCATCTTTTAGCTATGTTGCAAACTAGTGGTGCGAATGTGATTATTTATGGAGATTGTTTTGTAAATAAAGAAGCAATAGATCTTGTAAATGAAATTTTTAAAAAAAAATTTAACCAAGATGGAATTTTATTAGCAAATGATGAGATTTCACTTCAAAATTCTATAAATCAAGCTAATTTTATATCAAAATTGAAATTTATGATTAACAATGTTTCTTTACTAAAAAGAGAGGATTTTGCCATTAGGCTTAAAGAGCTTATTCAAGAAGATAGATTGGGAAATATTTCTACTAAAGAATGGATACGTTATGGAAAAATTTCTATAAATACAAATACCTGTACTTTGTGCTTAGCTTGTGCTGGAGCTTGTAATGTCGGAGCTTTAGTTGCAGACACTAAAGACAATTCTTTAAAATTTAATGCAAGTTTATGCACTACCTGTGGATATTGTGAGGTAAGTTGTGCTGAAAAAGATACTTTGATACTTCAAAGAAGTGGTATTGATTTAGAAAAAGAATATTTTTCTTTTATAACTTTAGCTCAAGATGAGCTTTTTGCGTGTATTGAGTGCGGTAAAGAATTTGCTACAACGAAAGCTATAGAAAGGATAGCTAGTATTATGAAACCAAAATTTATAGATGATGATATTAAAATTAAAACTTTATATTGTTGTGCAGAATGTAAAGCTAAAATAATGGTTAAAAATATAAATAAGCTTTGATTTTAAAGATTAAAATATAGTTGCAAATAAACATTATTAGCGTTTAGATAAAATAAAACTATTTTAGTATTTTATAAAGTTTATGATAAGTTAAGTAATTTTTAATTTTTAAGTTATTTTAGATAAATTTAGTCCAAAAGCTTTTTGACTTAAAATTACCTCATCATCTTCTTTTAAATTTTCAGCTTCTAAGGGACTAAGAACAACTTGACTAATTTGAGTTCCTATTCCAAGAATCGCCATTATTATAGTATCTTGTTTTTGTAGTTTTAAAATTCTAGCTTTAATGGCAAATTTTTGAGATCCTTTAGTTTGTAAAAAAACTTCATTGGGATTTCCTTGTTGTATAATTTTTCCTTGATCTAAAACTATAACTTTATTTGCTAGTTTATATACTTCACTAACATCATGACTAATCAAAATGGTAGTAATATTATAATTTTTGTGTATTTTTAAAAGATAATCTTGCAAAATAATTTTCATTTCATTATCTAAAGCACTTAGTGGTTCATCTAAAAGTAAAAGTTTAGGTTTTCTCATTAAAGATCTAGCTAAAGCTACGCGTTGCTTTTGACCTCCACTAAGTTCTAAAATAGAGCTTTTTTTATAAGAGCTTAAATTTAAAAGCTCTAAAAGTTCATAAGCAGTTTGTTTATCATTTTTAGCATAAAGTAAATTTTGTTCTACATTCATATTTTCAAATAAAGCATAATCTTGAAATAAAAAACCTATATTTCTTTTTTGAATACTTAAAAAATAGTTTGCATTAAAAAAAATTTGTTTATCAAATTCACAGCTTCCTTCAGCTTTTTCAAAGCCAGCTATGATTCTTAAAAGTGTTGTTTTTCCACTCCCACTTTTACCGAATATAGCTAAAAATTCTCCCTGTTGTATGTCAAATTTTGCTTGAAGTTTAAATTCTTGATTTTTATTTTTAAAAATCTTACAAATATCTATTTTTAACATATTAATTTCTTTATAAATAAGGCACTAGGATTGATGTAAGTATAAACAAAATCATTATTTTTTAAATCCATATTTGTAAAAGCTTTAGTATTAATTTGCACTTCAAATATACAAAAATTATTTTGCATTCTTATAATAGTTATAATTTTTCCTTTAAAAATTTCAATTATTTTCGCATAAAGCTCATTTATAAAAGAATTTTTTAATTTTTCTTTACTTAAAAAACATTCATTGCTTTTAAAAGATATAACAACCCTTTGATTTATTTTAATACTTTCATAGGTATTAAGAGAGAGCATATAAAATTTTTGCGAAGTATTAGTTAATTCTATAAAATTTATACCTTCGTAAGAATCAATGAGGCTAATAGTAGCCTCTATCATGGAATATTATATCCATAAGCTTTGAAAATAGCTTTTCCTTTTTCACTTAAAACAAAATCATAAAATTTTTTAGCGTCCATATTATCTTTACCATGTTTTGTTATAACTATACCTTGATTAATAGGCGAATAAAGCTTTTGATCTATTAAAATATAATTTACATTTTCTTTTAAATTGTATTTTTTAAGACCTTCTTCATGTAAAGCACTAGCTGCTACAAAGCCTGCATCTGTTGCTGTTAAGGTTTGAGTAAGTGTCTCGCCTATAGATTTTGCTTCTATGATTTTACTTTTGATAATTTCATAAATTCCTAGTTTTTTCAAAGTTTCTACACTTGCTTCTCCATAAGGAGCTGTTTTTGGATTAGCAATAGCAATTAATTTAACATTTTCACTTTTTAAGGCTTCTAAACCTTTACTTAAGTCTGTTACATTCGTTCTTAAAGTAAGTAACGCAAGAGCACCTTGTGCATAAATTACAGGCTTAGTAACAGCTAAATTTTCATCATAAAGTTTTTGTGCAAATTTCATATTAGCAGCCATAAACACATCAAAAGGAGCTCCATTTTGAATTTGTGCAACTAAATTTCCACTTGCTCCTAAGGTTACATTTATACTAGTGTCTGGATTTTCTTTTTTGAATTGACTTTCTAGTTCTTTAAATGCATAAGTAACATTTGCTGCAGCAGCGATATTTATATTGGCACTATAGCCAAAAACACATAGGGTTAAAAAAATTAGAATTTTTTTCATGTTTATCCTTAAATTAATAGTAATTTTGTAAAAATTATAGCTTATTTTTAGCGCAGAAAAATAAAATATTTTTTTTGCATATTTTAAAATATCATTGATATTTTATTTGGTCAGAAGGTATATCATTTGGATTACCAAAGTTTAATTTAAATGAACTAGATAATGAAATATCTTCTCCTTCAATAAAGTTTCCTTTACCACTAATAGTTAATTCAACTATTTGTCTTAATTTTAAATTAATTAAGACCGGAGAAGATTCTTTAGTTTTGTTATTATAAGTTGTTCTTAAAACTACTTGTTTACCATTCATTTCTTTAGTAGTTTTGACAGATAATGTTTTATTAGTAGCTCCAGGAATTTCAGAATAGTTATTTCCATCTTTATAATATCATTGGTATTTGATATTATCTGGAGGAGTTGAACCATTGTTCATTACTATTGAACTATTTAATACTAAATCATCTCCTTCATTAAGATTTGTGTTACCTGTGACATTAACTTGTTTTACTTCAGGAGTTGCAACTGGTGCATTCGATGTACTATATCCTTTAACAGTTACAGTAATTTCTCAATCGCCAGGAACAAATTCACCAGACGATGAATAATACTTATCTGATCTAACTTTATAGACTACATTATTATTTTCAGCTGAAAATAATTTGGCAGTTAGTTTTGCATTTACTGGGAATATTCTTAAGTAACTACTATAATTTCTTTTTATGTAACTATTCGTG
>NZ_JAHHTD010000040.1 GCF_020024835.1 Campylobacter sp.
ATTTAAAAGAAAAGGTATTAAAGCTATAAAAAGATATAGTGGTATCGCATATAATTTTTTAAACTATGAAAAACTTGATTTGGAGGAAAAAAGATACATAGATGAAAATGTGATTATATTCTCTAATTTATTTGGTCCGATAAAAGCTAATGATATTTTGCCTTATTATAAATTTAAACAAGGTAAAAAAATTAAAAATTTTAATATAGAAAAATTTTATAAAGATAATTTTTCAAAAGAATTAGATGATTTATTAAAAAATGAAGTTGTGATTGATTTACGAGCTAAATTTTATGAGAAATTTTATACTTTAAATCAACCTTATATAAGCTTTACATTTTTAAAAAACTCCAAAATACTTAGTCATTATGCTAAAGCCTATAGAGGAATAATTTTAAATTTTTTGGCAAAAAATAATATCAAAGATAAAAAAGAAATGCTTGAAAAACTTCCACAAGATCTAAAAATTAAAGAGATAAAAATACAAGGGATAAATGAAGAGATAATACTAGAAATAATGAGCTAGGTTTAAAAAACCTAGCTTGCTTTTAAAATTAGAATTTATATAAAGCTTCAAGTCTGATAAATTGATCTTTATTTTTATCTTCATTTGGTAGATCAGAATCTTCGATCAAATAAGAATAAAATCCGCTAAAAGTAAGTTTTGGGCTGTAAGCATAAGATACGCTTCCAAGGAATTCACTTTTATCAATTTTCTCATCACTCTTTGGTGTTATATCTGCAGTTTTTGTATTACCACCAATATAGTCAAAACCTACTCTTAAAGTTTCAGCAAAAGTATAACCTACACCTGCAAAATAGAAGAAGTTTTTACCTATATCTCCATTTAAAGAACTACCATCTGAATAGAAAATTTGCTTACCTGGAGCTATTACTTGTCCATTATCTTCTATAGTTACAAAACTATAATCATTTTTATCACCATAGCTAACTATACCAGCTTGGAAATCAAAGTCTGAAACATCACCTTTAAGCATTCCAGCATAGAAATTACCATTTGTAAATGAAGCTGGACCTTTTTTGTGATGACTTTTAACACTATTTCCTAAATATTGACCTTCAACTTTGAAATTAGCCATATCGCCAAATGAGAATTTATAGCTTGCATCAACTGCATAGAAATATGCCCATCCTGCTGAATAAGCAGCCCATAATTGGAATGCAAATGGATCAAAATCACCTAATACAGCTCCACCATATAAAGATGAATTTTTAAGACTAAAATCAGCAAAATTTCCATCATCTATGTCATTAAAGCTATCAAACCAATAACCTGCAAAAGTTAAACCATCGATAGAATTATTTAAAACTTTAGCACCTGTGCCTATACTATCATCAGTCCAAATAGAATCTACTTCCATTTTACCAAACATTACGCTAGTAGCATAAGCTTCATTCATATACTCTAAGTAAGCTTGTTTAACAGCAAATGTGCTATGAGTGTTTGTTCCAACTTTTTTAAAATTTGAACCAGTTTCACCATTATTTCCAAATCCTAATTCACCTGTGCTGTATTGGAATTGAACAAATGCTTTAAAATTGTCATCTAAAGCTGCTTTAAAATTTAATTGAGATTTGAATTTATGCATATTATTTTTAGAGCTATTGTAACCATCTGAAATTACGTGGCCTTGCTCTGATCTATCAGAATCAAATCTATATCTTAACATACCTGATACATCAACATCTTTTATAGCTTCTTCAAGTGAAACAGCGTTTGCTGCTGAAAAAGCACCTGCAGCTAAAGCTGCTACTAAACTAAGTTTAACTAGTTTCATGAGAATTCTCCTTAATTAAAATAAAATGTGAGAGAAATTATATCATAGTTTTATATGAAAAATCTTAAAGTATATAAAAAAGTTAATAAGTAGTAAAAATATTTAAGGATAAAAATACTGCAGATACTATGAAATAGGTATCTTAAAATCATAAATTTTATCATACAAAATAAATCACTTAATAATATTTTTAAAGATCTAGTAAAAAACTAGACCTTTAAAAACTAAGGAGTTATCTATGAATGTTTGCTTTTACGAGTGTAATTATGCTCTTTGAAAGTTAATGTATAGAAACAATACATTATAATTTATCGCAAGTAGTGTCTTTGCCATTTAATAAAAAATGCTGTTTGTTGTCGCTTTCAAATTTAGGGATATAAGCGTAGGAAGTTTGTGGATTGATTAAGATACAAATATGTTTTTCTTTTTTATTTGATAATTTTATAATGCAATCGTTTTTAAAATTAAGTAATTTATCATAAGTTCTTAAAGAATTTTTCAAAGGAGAATACAAACGAGCAAAATCATCAAAAATCAAACGTGTGCTTCCTTTGCAAGAACCTTCAAATAATACCTTTGATATACCATAACTTTGCTCTATGTTGTATTTTGAATTTGTTTTTGCATTAGCTTGAGTAATAACTCCGCTTTGACCTGAATTCATTAAAAGATTAGGGTTTAATAAATCTATTGCTATTTCTTTGTCTTTGTTTATCATATTTTTGCCAAGATTAGCGTTTCCATCGCCATTTTTATCTAAAAATATGGTGTAAGTTTGCTCGTTGTTTGTGGCTGATTGTGATTTAATAAAATACAATTGCCACTTAGCTTTAAACCATTCTCTTTTAGCGATGTTAAAATCTTTAACTCTAAAATCATTTTGCATTAAAGCTAAATGTTTAGTATATTTAATGTCATTTAAAATTTGCTCTGCACCAAGTCGTAGATAATCTGGTTTTACATAAAAATAAGCCATAGAAAATATCAAAGAAAGTATAATACAAACTAAAATTAATTCTAAAAGAGTAAAAGCTTTACTCATTTTAATCTAAAATATAAAGAATGATTAGGCAAGCTAATAACTATATCGCTAGGTTTGCTAGAATACAAAAGACGCTTTCCTCCTTCATTAATACCATAAAATTTAAGTCTTAAAGCTAGGTCTTTTTTTGTTTGAACTTCTAAAATATTTTTTTCTTTTAAAATCTTTGCTAAATCTTTAGCTATATGATAATTATAAGCAAAATGCTTTTGTGGGGATTTTAAAACATAATAAAAAGAATAATTAAAAATAAGCCCTAGATAAAAAAGTATTAAGAAAATCAAAGAACATTCTATAAAGATATTATGTTTTAGACGTAATTGCGGAAGTCTTGAGCGATATGAAGACATCAAATAACGCAATAAAAGCGGTGTGCAAACTACACAAAATGGTAAAAAATCTTCTAAAAATAATCTCTGTCTTAAAGAAAATATCAAACAAAAAATAAATGTCGTTGCTATAACAAACCACAATAAAGGCTTATCTTTTTGTAAAAGAATTTTATATATCACATAAAAAAAATATAAAAAAATTAAAGGGGAAAAGCACGCAGCAAAAACACCTATGGTATCTAAAAAATACCCTTGTGGTTTGCCACCTGTATCAAAGCCGTAAATACTCATTGCAATTGCAAATAAAATTAAAGTAATAAAAATAAGTATTTTGTCTCTTTTATAAATTCCATAAAAGAAAAATGCTAAATATAAAATAGCAAAATTTCCATCTATTGCTAAAGAAAAAACTAAAAATACATAAAATAGTATAAATTTTTTATATTCAAATAAAACTAAAATCAAAAGAGTAAAAAATATCACTATAGAAGACTCATTAATCAAAAGCGCACTAGCTACACTACCTGGTAATAAAATAAAAAGAATTACTGATATTAAAGCGTCAAAAGAAGTTTTTGTGCATTTTAAAGCTAAGATATAAAGCAAGATACAACTAAAAGAATGGAGTAAAATAAAAGGAATTCTTAGACCATAATCATTTTGCCCAAGAATAGTCGTGCCTAACCTAGAGATCATAGCAATCAAGCTATGATCATAAAAGAAAATTTTAGCTTCATTATAGCTAATAGATAAAGTGCTTACGCCATATAGCAAAGCACAAAAATCAAGTAATAAAAATGCGAATAAATACCTTTTCATTCACTTAATCAAGATTCACAGGACCATTGCTTGCGTGAGATTGTAAAAATCTTAAAATTCTATTTTTTTCTGCATCATTAATTTTTGCAAAACCTTGCATAGCTGATAAATAAGCGTCCCATTCTTCCATTAAATGCTCTTTTGGCTTATGTGCTGCGTGGCAACTTGTGCAAGTATCATAATACGTAAGCTCTATTTCATCCCAAGCATCTATTTCTTTGTCGGTTAAGTCTTTAGTTTTTACTAAAAATTCCATTTCATTGCTAGCATTTTGAGAATTTAGAGTTAGTAAAAGATAGATACCATCTTTAGTATATGCTAATGATTTTGGATTTGAAGTAACTACTTCACCTTTTACTTTGATTAAAGAATAATCTCCCTCTTCTTTTACAAGCTCAACCTTAGAACCTTCATAAATTTGACCTACAACTTTTTTACTAGCAGTGTCTAAAAGATCTACTTTTTCACTATAAATAAACATATCTTTAGCAAATAAAGAGCTTGCTAAAAAAGCAAGCATTAGTATAATTTTTTTCATTTTAAGCTCCTATAATCTCTGGTGGTGTAGTTGATTTATAAGGTTTAATAACTTCATTTAATTTTCTAATATTTACAAGACAAGTATTAACACTTGTTGCTTGAGCCATAGTAGAAGTTGGTCTTGAACTTGTTAAAACATTAACATGTCCAGCATTACATCTTGGCATAGAATCATCTACATTTTCAGGATCATACCAAGCACCTTCTTGAATACTTACTACTCCCTCCATAATCTTATCTGTAACAAAAGCACCTGCTAATAAAGATCCTCTATCGTTATATACTTCAACAACATCACCATGATTAATGCCAAGTTTTTTTGCGTCATTGGTATTCATCACTACAGGTTCTCTACCTTGAATTTTATATAAATCTCTCACCCACGTATTATCAAGTTGGGAATGAATTCTATATCTTGGATGCGGACTCAATAAATGGAAAGGAAATTTTTTAGTTAATTTTTCATTACCAAGCCACTCTGCTGGTTCAAACCAAGTTGGATAAGCTTTAAAATCTTCAAGATTGTATTTTTCAAATTTAGGAGAATAAATTTGAATTTTTCCACTTTCTGTTGCAAGTTTATTAGCTACTGGATCTGCTCTAAATTCAGAATGTCTTACGTATTTATATGCTTCTTTTGGTATTTCAAAATGCACAAAGCCTTGTTTCCAAAAATCTGCAAATTCCATATGATAAGGACAATCGCTTCTTCCATAAAAACCTTCAAGCCATTGTTCTTTTGTCTTGCCACCTGTAAATTTTTTATGTTCTCTTTCGCCTATTCTCTTAGCTAATTCTTCAAAAATATCATAATCATTTCTACTTTCAAAGTAAGGCTGTATAACTTGTTTCATAGCATAAACATAATCTTGAGAATAAGAGCCACCAAAGCTTATATCATCTCTTTCTAAAGTTGTTGTAGAAGGTAAAACAATATCTGCCATTTTTGCCATAGGAGTCCACCAAGGCTCATGCACTATTAAGGTGTCAAGAGTTCTTAAAGCCTTAATGAGTTCATTGGTATTTGGATGATGTCCTAAAACTGAAGCCCCAACTACATACATTAATTTTATTTTAGGAAAAGTTATTTCTTTGCCTTTAAATTTAATAGTTTTTCCTGGATTTAAAATAGCTTCTGAAATTCTACTTGCTGGAATATTGCTATCAAGATTATTTTTACCTTGTGGCAAGCCAACTGGAAGTCTCACTCCTGAAAAAGCCTGTCCTCCGCCTGAATAGTGCATAGAAAAGCCAAAACCTCCGCCTGGTAAGCCTATTTGACCTATCATAGAAGCTAATGTTATCAAAGTCCAGTCTGCTTGTTCGCCGTGTTGAGCTCTTTGCATAGCCCAATTTCCAGCTAAGAAAGTTCTATTTTTTACAAAAGTGTCAGCTAAAGATGTGATAACTTTTTCTTCAACTCCTGTAATATTTGCCGCCCAAGATGGAGTTTTTTCTATACCATCACTTTGTCCAAGTAAGTATGGTAAAAATTTATCAAAACCATCGGTATATTTTTCTATGAATTTTTTATCATATTTACCGCTTTTATATAGATAATTCATCATACCAAGCATTAAAGCTACATCTGTATTAGGACGAATTTTAATCCATTTAGCATTTAAAATTTCAGCGGTTTTAGTGTATTGAGGGTCAATTGAAATAAATTTAATATTTGACTTGCTATATTTTTTATAGTATTCGTCATTGCCACGATTTGCTACTTTAAAATCAATCTGATTGCATTTATATAAATCTGCACCCCATAATACATATACTTGAGTATTTTCTAAAATCATCTCATGAGCAGTTTGTAAAGAATAAACTTCTAAATCTCCCATTATAGTTGCATTTACTCTACCAGCTGCACCATTACTATACTCACCATCTGTGCCTATATGGCCACCTAAAGCTGTATTAAAAAATCTACCTGCAACAGAATTACAATTGTGAAGTAAGCCAACGTGCCCCCAAGCACCATAACTTGCATTAAATAAATTTTCAATAGGAGTTTCTTTTAATTTTTGTGAAATAAGATCTAAAACCTTCTCCCAACTTACCCTTACGAAAGGTTCTTTACCTCTTAACTTAGGTCTTTTTTTACCTTCTAAGAAACTTTTTCTTACACACGGATATTTAATCCTAGTATCTGAATAAGTCCTGTCAATAATTGCATCTGTGATAATAGAAGGATGTTTGTCAGATTTTTGTGGAGTAATTTTTGTAATTTTACCTTCTGAATTAACATCTGCAAAAAATGCACCAAAATGAGTTGCGTGTGGAATTTTTTTAATGTCATAAAATTTAGTTCCCTCTACTGCAGCCATTAGTGGGTTAGTAGAAGCTATGGCTGAAGTTGCGGCTAAACCTTTTAAAAATTTTCTTCTTGTTAAACTCATAAACTATCCTTTCTTAACAAAAATGAATATCATAAGAATATCGTAATATCCTTAGTTTAATTTAAATTTTAATGTCCCAAAAGAATTTTATCCATTCTGTAGTTTCTTTGATATAAAATTCAGGAATTAATAAAGCTGAAGATTTATAAAAAATAGTAGCAACTTTAAGTTCTAAATGCGGATATTTTTCCATCAAAACTTTTTTGATTTCCATCATTGTTTCACCACTATCAATAATATCATCTATTAAAAGAACTTTTTTATAAATACTAAGATCTGGAATATTAAAAATCTTAATCGTATCTAATTTTTGAGTATCTTCATAATGGATAGAATTTAAAGAAAAAAGATTTCTATTATCTAAACCCTCTGCTAAAAAATGCCCCAAAGTCATACCACCTCTTGCAATAGCAAGCAAAACTTCTGGAGAAAATTCTTCTTGAATTTTACAAGTAAAAGAGATAATTTCCTTTTGAAATTCTTCATAAGAATAATAATACATTTTAATGTCCTGTGAAATGTAATATAAAAACAAGCAAAGAAATAAAACTTAAAACAACTATGCCGAAGTTAATCCGCATAAATTCTCTTTGCACAAAACACATAAATAAATAAGCAATAAAACCAAAAGCAAAACCTGTTGTAATTGAATAAGTCAAGGGCATCATAATGATAATAAAAAATGCACTCACTGCAATACTTGTATCTTTAAAATTAATATTTGTAACTTCCATAAACATTAATATCCCTACTAAAACTAATATAGGATAGATAGAATTTGCAGGGATAGCCTTAAATACAGGAAGTAAAAATAAAGTAAAAATAAAACAAATTGCTGTTACTAATGCGGTAAGTCCTGTTCTACCACCTGCTTCTACTCCTGCTGAACTTTCCACAAATGCAGTAACGGTTGAAGTTCCAACTACTGCACCAAGTGCTGAACTTGCAGCATCAACGCCTAGTGTTTTACCTAGTTTTTTTTCTCCCATTTTAGGATCATCAAAAATTTTTCCTCTTGATCCAACCCCTGTGATAGTTCCTACGCTATCAAAAAGTTGAGTAACAAAAAAAGTTAATATGATAGGTATCATACTAAGTTCTAATGCCCCTATAATATCAAGCTTTCCAAATATGGCACTTAAGCCATTTTCACCTTCGAAAATAGGTAAAGAAAAAATTCTTTCTGGAAAAACAGCATCGTTTATGTTAAAAATCCAAGCAAAAAGCGAACTAACAAAAACCGCTAAAATAAATGCTGCTTTAATCTTCCAAGCCCAAAAGGCAAAAACCAAAAATAAGCCAAATATGCCAAATAAAACATTAGAATTTGAAAAATCTCCCAAAGTTACCAATGTTGCATCACTTTTGACAATTATACCCATTTGCACAAGCCCCATAAAAGCTATAAAAGTTCCAATACCTGCTGAAATTGCTTTTCTTAAATCATTAGGAATACTTCTAATAACCCAAATTCTAAAATTAGTAAAAGAAAGTAAAGTAAATATCATACCGGATAAAAATACTGCACCCAAGGCTGTTTGCCACGGAATTTGATAAGTATTACAAACACTAAAGGTAAAATACGCATTTAATCCCATACCTACACTCATAGCTACAGGTGTATTTGAAACAAAGGCATTTAAAGTGGTTGCAATGATACTCACTAAAGCTGTCGCTACAATTAAAGCCTCCAAGGGCATACCAGAAGCACTCATTATATTTGCATTTACTGGTATGATATAAAT
Source organism: Campylobacter sp. (assembly GCF_020024835.1). Classification (GTDB taxonomy): domain Bacteria; phylum Campylobacterota; class Campylobacteria; order Campylobacterales; family Campylobacteraceae; genus Campylobacter_D. The sequence goes on from NZ_JAHHTD010000040.1 coordinate 8,677, forward strand.
CATTGCTAAAAAAGTAGCAATACCTGCATAAATTTCTGTTTTTACACTACTTTTATGCTCTTTTAGTTTAAAAAAATCCATTTTTTTCCTTAATTAATAAATTTTTAATTCATTATATAAACTATCGCGTTCTATAGCAATATAACCTGAACTTTGTATCATTTCTACAAAAGTTTTTAAACTTAAACCATTGGCACTTTTTGCACCGCCAGCACTTTGAATACTTTCTTTTTCAATAGTCCCGTCTAAGTCATTAGCCCCAAAATCTTGTGCAACCATAGCTAAATTTATCCCCATAGTAGCCCAATAAGCCTTGATATTTTTAATATTATCAAGAATAATTCTCGCAATAGAAAGTGTTTTTAAAATTTCAACTGATCCTAAAGGCTTTTTACCTGTGATAAAACTATTATCTTGCTGCCATACTAGTGGAATAAAAGCATTAAATCCTCCGGTTTGATCTTGAAGCTCTCTTAATCTTATCATATGATTGATCCTATGTTTTCTATCTTCAATATGACCAAAAAGCATAGTTGCATTACTTTGCCTTCCTTTTTTATGCCAAAGTTTGTGGATTTTTAACCAATTTTGACTATCAACCTTGCCACGACAAATTTTCTTACGAATTTCTTCATCAAAAATTTCAGCTCCTCCTCCAGGCATAGAATCAACACCATAATCGAGCATTTTTTCTATAATTTGCTCATAGCTCATATTAAAAGTTCTACTTAAAAAATCAACTTCTGCGGCGGTTAAAGCTTTAATGTGCAAAAAAGGATATTTTTGCTTAATCATTTTAAAAATTTCTAAATACCATTCCAATGAAATATTTTTATTATGTGCTGAAACGATATGAATTTCTTTAGTGTCTCTTTGCACCGTTTCATCGACAATACTCATAATTTGTTCATAAGTCATAGTGTATGGATTGGGATTTTTTCTATGAGCAGAAAAAGCACAAAATTTACAAGTATCAGCACAGATATTAGTGGGATTAATATGACGATTTATATTAAAATAGACTTTATTTCCGTGAAGATTAGTGCGAATTTTTTGAGCATATTTTCCTAAAGTAAAAAGATCAAGGTCCCAAAGCTTATTGGCTTCTTCTTCATTTAATCTTTCTTTGTTTTCTAATTTTTGAATAATTGTTTGCATTATTTAACCAGATTTAAAATTTAAAAACTTAATTATATTTTTAACTTACTTAAAATTTAATACAAATTATTATAATATGACTTAAAAAATATATTTTAAGGATATTTTTTGAGTCTTAGTGTAGAAAAAATTCAAAAATTGAAATTTTCTTTGAAGAATTATGAAATTTATTGTTCGAAATTTTTTTTAAAACAAGGATCTTTTAGCTATCATCATTCTAAAGAAATTGATCATTTTATAAAAAATGTATATGAGTTGATTTTAGATGATTTTTTTGATAATTTTTTTCCACATGAGGATAAAATTCCTTTATGCATTATAGCTATAAAACAATATGCAAAAATGAATTTAAGTATAAAAGAAAATATAGATTTACTCTTAATATATAAGGATATTAAAGCTTATAATATAAAACCTTTAATGAAAAATTTTTTAGGAATTTTAAATGATATAAATCTTAATATAAATTACCAAATTTGTGAGCTTAATGGAATTTACAACATAGTAAAAAATGAAATTAAGCAAGATATTTTACAACACAGATTTATTTGTGGTTCTAAAATTTTATTTAAGCAAATTAAAGAAAAAATCACGCAAATACAAGATGAATTTAAAGATAATTTTACTTACAAAATTCTCAAAAATTTTAATCCTTACAAACAAGCACTATTAAAACAAGAATTTAACATTAATACAAATCTTGGCGGACTCAATGAGCAATTAGAAATAGAAAATTTAAGTATTTTGCATAAAGATGGTCCGAAAAATTATATGTTAAATTTTATTAATGAAAAAGAATTGAGTGAATTTAAACTTGCAAGTGATTTTTTATTTTCATTAAAATGCGCAATGAATCTTTTAGAGGAAAAAAATACAAGTGTATTCTTAATACAAAATACTCAAAATCTTGCAAATTTAATGTATATAAAAGAAAAGAAAAATTTAAATCTTAATTTTATACTCACACAAAAAGCTCTACAGGCTATGCACACTTGCGGAATTTACACTCATTTTTTAGCAAGAAATATACAAAAGCAACAATGTCAAAATTTTGATTTTTTAGAAGATGATTGCTTTATTTATAATGAAAATGAAAGTAATTTAGAAAAAATTTTAATGATACTTTTAAAATTAGATGATAAAAATTATTATTTTGATATCAATCTAGTTTTTGCACTCAAACGTTCAAAAAATAACATAAAAAATTTAGATTTTTTTGAAGCTATTTTAAGACGCAAACACTCTTATAGTATGTTAAGATTATTGTTAGTAGATGCTAATCTTTTAAAAGATTTTTGCAAACCTTTAGCTCAAAGTAAATTTTTACTTGAAGAAGAAGGAATATATAGTGCATTAGATAGGGCTTTGCTTTGTTTATATCATTTTGAAAATAAAAATGAAGATTTAGATGAAGATGTTTTATTGGTATTAAAACTAACCATACTTTTAAGTGCGATTAATGAAAGTAATGAAATATCCTTAGCAAATATTTATCGGGCTTATGTTGGTAAATTTAATATAGACAATAATAACTTAGAACTTGGAATAAGACTGCTTAAAAACTTCAATGCTTTTAAAGATATTATCGAAAAAGAGGATATTTACAATCAAACTATAGTATTAAATTTTATATCTAAACTTACCAATTTACACACTCTAAAAATGCTTTATATTTTATCTTTTTGCAATGCTAAAGCTTTAGGTATAGAAAATAGTTTTTATTATAAAAGTTTAGAAAATTTATATCAAAATGCTCTTGAAGGTTTTGAAGATGAAAATCTAATAGATGAAAGCCAAAAAAGAGTTAAAAAAGAACAAATTTTAAAAAGAAGTAAAGCTTTTATAAATCTTGATAAACAAACACAAGATAATATCACCCATATTAAATCTAATTTATTTTTTATCCAAAATAATTTTGAAAAAATAATTAAAATTACCCAAACTGCACAAAAAGAAAAATTCATATTTTGGCTTGATAATAATGAAAATTTCATTTTAGAAATCATTATGAATAAAAGTGATAAACTAGAAAATATACTAAATTCTTTGAGTTCTTTAAATTTGATTTTTATGGGATTTTTTGAATT
>NZ_JAHHTD010000041.1 GCF_020024835.1 Campylobacter sp.
TTTGCAAAAAAACTTCAGCTTTTGATTTTTCGCATATATTAAAAACTATTCCTTTACTTTCAAGATGTCTTAACTGCTCATCAATTGTAAGCTTTTGCTTCATTTTTATCCTTTTTTGAATTTGTGTATTTTACACTAAGTTGGGATTATAGAATTTTTCCTTGCGGTTTTTTGGAGGGAGAAAAGGACTAAACCTAAAACTATCATATAAACAGCAGTAATTAAATTTTGCCACCAATTTAAATTATCTAAAAACAAATTTGACACCCCAAAAATCAATTTTGGATTGTTACAAATAGTTATAAAAATTATAATAAAAGACAAGATAAGTAATATACTTCTTGTTTCTTTATAACACATATATATTATTAAAACTATAGGATATATAAGATACATAGGATACAAAATAGGAATTTTTCCTAAAAGCAATATATACAAAGCTATAGCATAAATTAACCATTTTAAATTTAAAAGCAAATCAGTATGATGATCGCAAAGTTTGCGATAAAAGAAAAGTTGCCATTTATCTATCCATTCTTTAGAAAATACTTTAGATTTTTTCTCTTCTAATTCTATCTCTCTTGCATAAAGCTCTTGGGTATGGAGCTTGGAAGCATCAATTAAATTATGATATGTTAAATTATTACTCTTAAGCTTTCTGAATAAACTCCTGTATTTTTGTGCAATATGTTCCTTAAACTCATTATCTTGTTTTATTGAACTCTTAGGTTTTTTAGATTTATCATCTTGTTCTATTAGTTTCTCAAGTTCTTTGCGTAATGCTATACTTACTTGCTTTAGTTTATCTTTAGGTAGCCTATAGTATTCTTTTTCATTATTTTCTAAAAAATCTTTTAGCTTATCTAGCTTGAAATATTTATCTAGTGTTTCAACTACTTTACTAGACTCAGAATTAAAATATTTACTAATTTCTTCCCGTAGTTCTTTTTTGTCAAGTATATTTGTTTCTTTTTTAATTTCTTTGGCAAGTTTACAATAGCTTACTTGTTCTTCTGCCAAGTTTTTTATTTTTTCTTTTAATTCTTCATAGTCGTATTTTAGGTATTCTAATTTTATGCTTGCTTGATTGCCAAAATTACAATCAAAAAATATAGGTTTTATATTTTTAGCTTCAAAATAAAACATATCTTCAAAAATACATGATTTGAAGTCTATTTCTTTTTCTTTTGAAAAAATGGTATCTATAAAATAACTTTTATTAAATAAAGTGTCATGAAAAATAGCTTCTTTCTCAAACTTAGTTTTTCTAAAACTAGAACTTTTTTCAAAATTAGTATAGGTAAAATCAACATCATCATAAAACGGCGCTTCATCAAAGAACACGGCTTGATAAAATTTTGCATTTCTAAAATTAATCGAAAAATGAAATTGTGCGTGCTGAAAATTTACATTTTTAAAAAACGAGGTATCAAGAAAACTAACATTGTATTTGCTTTCGTTTTTCTTTGAGTTATCCCCGAATTTAATTGATGTAAACTTTGCATCACCTTGAAATTGACTTCCTGTAAAATTCACTGCATTACTAAATTCCATGCCTGTAAAATCAACATTGTTTTCAAATACACAATGAGTAAAATTATTGACATATTCTTGTTTTACTTGTTTGATACATTCTTGTTTTGCTTTAAAGAAAATCACCTCACTTTTAAAAATACAAGATTGTATTGTGATTATATTTTTAAATTTTACCCGCCTAAGATCCAATAAACCATTAAACAAGCAGGTATCAAAACATATAGATTTTTTAAAACATATAGATTTTTCTTCTTTAGAATTTGTAGAAGATTCTTCTTTCTCAAGATTTATAGAATTTTTTACTAAAAATTTTTATGAAATGTGCAGTATTTAAAATTTAATTCTAGCTCTATATCTTCACAAATAATATCTTGTTTAAATTCGCAATGACAAAATTCTATCTTTTCTTTTTCTTTCCAAAAGCAAGGCTCTATAATATCAATAATATGATTTTCAATACAACATGGCTTGTCTTCATTTTGCGATGACTTATTGAGATCTTGTAAATATACTTTTGAAAGACGCTCTATCCTTTTAAACATATCTTTATCTCTAAGTATTTAATACATATTTTTCATAGATATTGCGATAAAAAATTATTATGGTTGGCATAATATTTTTTAGCACTATCATTAAATATAACTTTTCCACCTAAATCTCCTGAATAAGGACCTATTTCTATAATATAATCTGCTTGCAAAAATATATGCGGATTATGTTCTACAATGATAGTTGCAAGTGTTTGTGTTTGTTGCAATAGTTTTAAAACTTTATTGGCATTATCTAGATCTAATCCAGCACTTGGTTCATCAACAATCAATATCTTATCCTTCAAATTAGCCAAAACTTCCTTTAGCAATTTAATTCTTTTTATCTCTCCACCAGATAGAGTATTGATTTTTCTGTTAAGTGATAAATGTCCTAATGATAATTTACAAGCAAATTCGCTAAGTTTTCTAAGTTTTGGTATAGTATTTTCGTTTAACAATGCTAATTCACAATCATAAATATCTACAACACTTAAACCATCGATTTTAAAATTTTGTGCTTTATCATTAAACATTTTTCCTTCACATTGAGTGCATACAATATCTAAGCTTGACTCAAAGCCTCTTTCATATCTAATAATTCCAGTGCCATTGCATTGAGAGCAAACAATATCGCTTCCTCCATTGCTTGTAAAATAACTATCTTCTTTGTGAAAGTGTTTTGCAAAATATTTGCTAATTTCTTTGCTGAGTTCTAAATATGTCGCAACACTTGATTTAATATTGCCACGCAAAGTTTTTTGTGAAATATAGATACATTTTTCTTGAGTATTGCTTAAATATTTTGCTAGCGATGACTTTCCTGAGCCAGATTTACCAATAAATGCAGTTATTGCAGATATTGGTATTTTTATGTTTTGATTTATTATATTATTAATATTGATATTTTTTATATACAAAAAATTATCAGATTTCAAGACCTTGTTTGTGTATGTAAATGGTATCTTTTTAAAAACACAATCAATAATATATCCGCCATCTTTTCCGCCAACAGGACCTATGTTAATTAATCTATCGCATTTTGCCAATAAATATTGATTGTGTTCAATTAGCATAATAATATTGCCTCTATCTTTTAATTTTTGTATTAATTGTAAAACTTTATCAAAATCGCTTATATGCAATCCCGATGATATTTCATCAATTACAATAAATAAATTTGACATATTTGTATGTATAAGGTTTGCGAGTTTGAGTTTTTGAAGCTCTCCTCCAGAAAGTGAAGGGATGCTTCTATTTAAAGAAAGATATCCTATGCCCAAATCACAATAAGATTGCAATATATCATAAATGCGTTGAGACTGCATAGTCTTATTTTTAAAATCTTGCTTAATTGTATAAAATGGTTGGGTTAAAAAATCTTGAAAACTTTTTTCCCATAAAAAAATATTTTTATATTTCTCTGCGTTGATTTTTGATCCTTTGCAAATGGGGCATAGTATATTTGTGCAGTATTTTTTGACTTTGGCATATTCTGATTTTTTATCTGATTGCAAAAGATTTTCAATATAAGCCATAATACCTGTATAGCCAATATGACGAATTCTTGGTTTTTTGTTGTGTTTATAATTAATCTTAAATTTATATTCTTCTTTAGTGTAGAGCAAAATATTTTGTATGTGCGGTGACAATTCTTGGAAGCTTTTGTTAATATCTATTTTTTGTTGTTCGCAAAACTCTAATAACAAAATTTCCATACTATTATTACCATATTCTTTTGATTTCCATGGGATAAAAGGTATATCATATATTTTTTGAGTATTATTAATAATTAAATCTTTGTTTATAGTATTGGTGCTTCCTTGTCCATGACAATGATAGCATTCATTTGTTGGTTTATTTAATTTTAATAAATTATAATCTAGTATGTTAAGAGTAGATAAAAGAGAAGAGAAATTTGCGTATGAATAAATATTAGAGCGGGGATTTGTATTTAAATTTAACTGCTTGATTGCTATACTAGGAATTAATTTTTCATAATACTGGACAACGTATTGTCCATTTTCTATATATCCATTTTCTAATGCTTCAAATGTATCTTTGCAAAGTGCATATAAAGTGTGATATGCAAATGAAGATTTCCCACCACCACTAACACCATAAACTCCTATTATTTCTGGAGCTAAAGCTTTAAAATCAAGATTTTTTAAATTATGAGTTTTAATCCCTTTTAGTATCATATTTTTTCCTTACAACACTGGCAAGTTGGATCTCTAGGAATAAGCATTCTTTCTATATCCATTTCTCGTATTTTAAATTCAATTCTTGTTGATGTGTTGGTTAGCTTATTATAAAAACCACATAATATTTTAAAAGCATCTAAAGCTGCAAGAGAGGCTGATATCGTGCATAATGGAGTAAAAGATCCAATCTTTCTGTTTGCCCTATGAAGCTTTTTTAATTCTGTGTGGTATGTATTAATTTTTTGCAAAGCTTTATTAAAGCACTCATGGCAAGCACTCTCATAGGGTATAACGCTTTGCCCTATTAAGCTTAAATGTAGATTATATCCACCACCTATAATGTGTGGAATATTGCGTTTTATACATTCTTTACCCAAGATATTTGTTGTTGTATCTACATTTGGATAATCAGCGCAATTAATTGCCAAACAAAATTCTTTATTAAAATGATGAAAAAAATTTTCATCAAAAATTGTATAAAATTTTTCTATTTCAGTATTTCCAATTTCTAACAACCTTTCTTCTATGCAATCTAATTTTAATCTACCTACATCACTTTCAAAATAAAAATCTTGTCTATGAATGTTGCTTAACTCTACTTTATCATGATCTACTAAGATAAATTTTTCAATACCACATCGTCTTAAAATATCAACAATCCAAGTGCCAACAGCACCCAATCCTATTATAAGAACAGGTTTTTGCGACAATATGGCTAAGGTATTTACAACTTGTTTAGTATTAAAGCAATATTCTTCTAAAAAATTAATAAGACGATATTTTTCTAAAATTACATTTTTATCATAATCGCAATTTACTTCTATGAGAATGTTTTTATTGTGTAGAAAGCTAATTAATTTTTGTGCACTTATATCATCAAATATACTATCTCGTAAAATATCTTTTAAAGGTTTAATACCATCAAATTTCTTAATAAAATCAATGAGATTATGAGGAGTTTTTAGCATAATGTTTTCTCTTATATTTGTCTTAAAAAATTCCATTATCCCATCACGATAAGACAAAGCTATGCTAGATCTAATTCTATACTTTTTCTTAAACATTACACACCTTGCATTTTTCTTTCTTATTTTGTAAATCTATCCAAACAATATCACCTTGATCGATCCTGTATTCTCCTCTTCTGCACATTTTAAGGTCAATACCTAAAAAATAATATATTATTTGCATACACGCATAACTTGCACTAAATAAAGAGCAAGCAGCTATACTTCCTTGTCCTCCTAAGATTATATTATCGCTTTCATCTATATTTTTTGAATTTTTTTGTATATTTTTGTTGTTTGTATTAATGACATATGTAGGTTCATAATCTTTAAGTGCCAATTTAAAATTATTATGATAACAATCAATACATGGTGTAATTTTTGGAATAACAAATTCTCCTGTACTCATAGAGTGTGCATCAAAACCACCCGCAACATACATCGCAACATTTTTGCTCCAAGCATACCTGCCAATTTTTATAGAAATATGTCCGATATAAGGCTCATCTGCTGTATTGATTATCATACTTGCATTGTTTGGTATAAATTTTCTCAAATCACTATTTGGCAGGATTTTTTCGTTAAATGTTTTAACATTAATGGTATTATCTATCTTTAAAAGATACTCTTTAAGAGCATCATTTTTAAATTGATATATATTTTTTTCATTGCAATACAGATGTTTAATAAAATGAGATCTATTAACTTTTTTATAATCAATAAAAACAAAACTTTTAATACCCATTCTAGCTAATATTATTGCTATAGTAGAACCAACACTTCCAAGTCCGAAAATTACAATATTTTTATCTTGCAAATTTTCTTGTATTTTTTTTCCATTTTGATTTACAACAATATCTTCAAAATATGCTATTTGTCTAATATATCTATCGTTTATATTATTATCAATATAATCTTTTTCAACTTCTATTATCAAACCTTTGTCTATCAAAAAATCTACTAGCTTTAAAAGACTTTGGTGTTCAAGGTTATATGTTGTTGCAAGTTTTAAAAGCTTATTTTTTCCATCTAAAAGCGATAATAACTTTATCGTATCTTGAGTAGATTCTATATAAATGCTTTCTCTAGTATTGATTTTATAAAACTGAATTAAAAATAAATTAGCCTTACTATTGCTTGTTTGTGTAAAAATTTCAACGCTATCTTTTATTCTATAAAATCGATTCAACATAATTTAATACTGAATTACTCCAGATACAAGCTCTAAATAATTTTCCCATTCTTTCAGATCTGAGTCACTAAGATTATCTCGTCTAGTACAAGTGCGCGTACAACAATCACTCCTGTTACCAGAACAAGTATCTGTATAATGCATACTTTGAATGTTAGAATAATCAATTTCTGTAAATTCTAAGCTAATTTTTTTCATACCATCTCCTCATAATTTATAAATAAAAAAAGGGAGAAAAAACTTAGCCTCTCTCCCCGCTAAATCCATCTATATATGAATTTTTATTCGCGTAAAAATTATATATAAAACTTCTTAATACTCTATTAATTTTAAACAAATTTTTGTCATTGCTTGAAAGCGGGAGGTAAAATAATTTTCTTTTTCAAAATAATTTTTATACTTTTTGCATCGTTTGAAAAAAGAAAGCAAGTCTTTTTTTCTTGCATTTTTGATAGCTTGGGAAGTACAAATTCTATTAAACAAAACAAGCGTTACAAGGCAATCGTGTAAGAGTGGAGAGTTGAATATATGTTTGCGTGTCTTTTCTGAAAGTAAATTAAGCTTTTTGATATAACTTTGCACTTGCTTATTAGGTTTAAAATTATCATTATATGGGATACGTAAGGTGTTTAGCATGCAATTATTGTGTGCGGAAGCATTGCGTAAAATTCGCACACAAAAAGCCATTTGATGATAAGTATCATAAAAATGTTCAGCAGGATAAGCTTTAAAATAAAACTTATAAAATCTCAAAAAATCTCCAAAACTTAGAATTTCTATTAGTGTCCATAGTGGAATATCACTATATTTGTTGAGTAGATTTTGAATAAATGAAGCACTTGTTTTTTTCTTGCTAATTTGATCATTTACATTAGGATTTTGTTTTAAAAAACTTTTTACTATTTCATAGCCATTTTCTTTTTGATTAGTATTGAAGTGTTGCAATAAAATGAGTTTTAAGCTATGTTCTATATCTAAACTATAAGATAAAATTAATCTTCTAAGATATAAATCAAGAGTAGAAAATTCTATCAAATAAGCAAAGTCAAGGTTTATATATTTTTTATAAGAATTTTTGTCATAATTTTTTGTATAGGACTTAATTCTAAAAAAATAATTATTATTTTGCAAAAAAACTTCAGCTTTTGATTTTTCGCATATATTAAAAACTATTCCTTTGCTTTCAAGATGTCTTAACTGCTCATCAATTGTAAGCTTTGGCTTCATTTTTATCCTTTTTTGAATTTATGTATTTTACACTAAGTTTGGATTATGGAATTTTTCCTTGCGGTTTTTTGCAAAGAGAAAAGGACTAAAAACATTAATACCGTATAACAAATATTTAATACCATAATATCCTGATAATTATTTTTCCCAATATTATCATTTACAATTTTATCTATTATAGGATGTATTATACTGGGGTTTTGGATTAGCTGAACAAAAAATACTATATAAGATGAAATAAGTATTATATATCTACCAAAAAATAATGATTCGGTATAAACAAAACAAATATATAAACCAATAAATAATGTATTTATTAGTAATGAATATGCGAAATACTTATCTAAACCTAAAAATTCTCCTAGTGCTTGTCCTAAATAAAAAGAAGCAGAAACAAAGAATAATGCAAAAATTAAGTTTTGTGTTAGATTGCATAAATCTTGCAATATCAATAATAATGCTCTTTTATTTACAAATGTTTTTCGTATCCACTTCTTTATATACAAACATTTATATAGCGTGAAAGGTTTTAGTTTTAATTTGTATAAAATCAAGATACTTCCCAACAAAAAACAAACAAAAACTACAATATGAATATTATGTTCAAAACTATACAAAAAATCAAATAAAGACGAAGTCTTTCTTTTGTCTTGTGATTTATCATCATGGCGCCATGCAAAAACTGAAACAAATAAAGCATATAGGGCAATTAATAATATAAGATTATTAAAAACTCTCAAAAAATCAGTATGATGTTCGCATAATTTTCTATAAAATCCTAAAAGTAAAGAATCTATAAAATCCCTAAATATCCAAGTATTTCTTTGTAGTTCGAGCATATTTTGTGCTTTTTTGCCTTTTTTGTTCCAGTTTTCCCTTAGTTCTATCTCTTTACAATAAAGCTCGTATTTATGAAAATTTGAAGCCTCTAGAGGATTATTTTCTTTTATCAATGCACTTTTAAAAGTTCTAAAAGAATCTCTAAAATCATTTGCTGATTCATCTTTTGATTTGTCTATATTATTTATAGTAGTATTTAAAATTTCAAAATTAAAATTAGTTTTTATATTTACTAAATTGACACTATCTTTGAAAACTACTTGAGAAAAATTTGGAGTTTTTTCAAAAGTTACCCCATAAAAACAAGCTGTCTTTTCAAATTCACATGCGTGAAAATCTGCGTAGTCTTTAAAATGAGAATTAGTAAAATACACACTATTAACAAATTTAGAATTGTGAAAATCAACTCTTTTTTTAAAAATACAATTTTCAAATAAAGTGTTTTGTTCATTATTATAATATTTATCATCAGGTAATGGTGATCCTGATGCAAATCGTTTAAAATTTATTTCATCTTCAAAAATACAATTAGCAAAATCTATACCATTAAAGAAAGCAACCAAATTATCGCTGCCATCAATATGATGTAGAGACACTTTGGATTTAAATTCACAATTAGCAAAATATAATCTTTCAAGACAGCTGTAATTAATATAAACTTCTTTTTTAAAAATACTTTTATAATTTTTTCTTTCATAGCCATAATTCTTTGTAAGATCTGATATTTCATCTTGTGGAATAGCATTACTATCACCTATAATGTCATACGAAAAGTAGATAGGATTTATAAATGCCTTTTTTGGTATTTTCTTTTTTATATGTTCTAAAATGACTTTATTTTCTTTATTCGCAAAAACATTTAGTATTAACCCATAATGAAAGTGGTATTCTATGAAGTCAGGAGTTTCAATTTTCTCTATAATCTTGGTATTGTTATAAGTATTTTTTCCTTGATTTTCTAAAGTGTTGAAAATGTCATATGGATTTAATGGCTTAGCTATATCTCCAACATCTAACTTATCACCTAAAGATTTTATCTTGTTTGCGTTAATTTCTAAAAATTTTGCCAAATCTAAAGAAACAGTTAATATATCATTATCTAAACCTATTATAAAAATGCCACTATTTTCTATTTCTAATCCTATATTAAATCTATTATATTCCATTATTTGCCTTCAATGATTTTTATTTATTCATCGGTGAAATTATAGAGTTTATAGACTAAAATATCAAACTCTTTTTGAGTATTTAAAAGTGCTTGTGTTATCAATATTTTTAAATTTTTTACTTGGTTTATTTAGCTTGGGATTTTAAAGAAATAAATGTATGTCAAATTTTATGTAAATCTGTATAATGCTTTTAAGTGATGCAATAAAATCATAGTTGTCATTATCTATGTGATCTTTAGGTATTTTATTTTGTTTACTTTTTAGCTTGATTTTTTTGCATTTTAAATTTTATGGAAAAGTGTAATTACAAAAGTTTGATCATATTCTTATGAGAGGATCTGAATATGTTTTAAGAATCGTTTTAAGCTTACAATAACTAAATTTTTATATTCTTTGCGATTATTAGTTTAAATTGTAATTATTATATTTTATATGAGAAAAAATCTCTTAAATTTGATATAAGGGTAAATATTTTTATTTGATTCTTTAATACTAAATACTTTAGTAAGTTTTTTGATCATCAAATCATTATTTTTTTAGTTTGATTGGCCTGATATAATTGAATTTTGCGTGCATATACACAAGTTCAAACACATTTGGTGCTTTCTTAGTTAATAAAAACCACTATCTTTTATTTATTAATCAAGGAATATTGATTAATAAAGCTAACTAAGAAATATTTATGCAAATAGATTACTTATTTAGATATATAAATAAAAGGATTTGCCAAATTAAGAATATAGTTATATTTTTAAAATGAAGCATAAAGCAGTAAAACAAAGAATTAAAATTATATCTTTTTATAAGAGTTATGGTTTAAAAGTTACTTTATATAGGTATAATAATGCTTTTAGATGGTAAGAAATTTATCACAAAACAATATAATTTAAATGCCTTAAATCCAAAATCTAAACTAAAAAATCTTAAACAACTCTTATGAATATTTGGCCAATAGATACTTATAGAATATATCAATAAAAAATAAGAATATATATACTAACTATGATAGATTTAGATATAAAAATTACTTATATGGTGTAGCTTTACCTTTTAAAAAGATAAGATACACTAGTATATGATTTTATTGTCATCTTTAAAGACTAATAATATCTATAAAAAGAAAATTAGCATATTTACAGATAAGGGCTGAAAAAAGACTACGAATATTAAAGAACTTAATATTACTTATTATACAAGAAATCCTAGAATGAATACTCATAATAAAAGATTCAATAGGACTTTAAAAGAAGGATTTGCTAATTATTATAAAGATTTATTATTCACAGATTTTAAAGAATTTAATCAAGAAATGGCTAAGTAGTTAATAGCTTATAATATTATCTTGCTACATTCAGCTTTAAATTATAAAACTTCGTTGTAATACGCTTAGAAAAAAATAGTAAAAAGTGCTAAATGTTAAGGATTGATATATTTTCTTGACAAAAAATAAAACCATAGTAAATTACTTCTTAAAGTTATGTTTTGTTTAATGCAAAAACTATTATTTTTGATATTCATAAATACTGGTTTCTTTAGATTGTATTGATACTTCAAGTTTATTAAATTTTTCTTTATTAAAAAAAACAAAATTCTTAAAATTCTTTAATTTTTTACTATTTATCCAATCATTATCCCAC
>NZ_JAHHTD010000042.1 GCF_020024835.1 Campylobacter sp.
AAGATGATAGTTTTAACAAATCTATGCTTTGGATAAAAGAACATTTAGAATGGCTTCAACTTATAATAGCTCATATTAATGCTCAAAAACAAGGACTAATTAATAATATAAAAAATTTAGAAAATACTTTGATAGTTAGAGGCTTTGAAAAGTTGGTAGAAAAAATACGCAAATGAAAATTTTTATCAATCTTCCTACTTGGCTTGGTGATGCAGTGATGGCAAGTGCTGCTATTTATGCTATAAGAGAAAAATTTAATAATGCTGAATTTGTTTTTTATGGTTCTTTTGTTAGCACAGAGCTTTTTAAACATTTGCCAAATTCTAAAATTATAGTTGAAAATAAAAAGCAAAGATATATGCAAGCTTTAAAATTAAGATATGAATTAGCTTTGTTTGATTTTGCTTTTTCTTTCCGTTCTGCATTTTCAAGTAAGATTATTTTAAATTTAATTAAAGCTCAAAAAAGATTTTATTTTGATAAAAATGTTTTAAAAGAAGAACATCAAGTATTGAAGTATTTAAATTTTATAGAGAATGCTTTAGCTTTTAAAGCTAGCTCTGAAAAACTTCAACTACCTATAAAGGCAAAAAAAAGTAGAAAAATTTTAGGCATTAATCCTGGAGCACATTTTGGAAGTGCCAAAAGATGGAAAAGCGAATATTTTTATGAAGTTGCAAAAGAATTTGCATTAACGCATAAGATTATAATCTTTGGTGTGAAAAATGAAGAGTTAATTTGTAAAAATATAGAAAATTTACTTAAAAAAGATGATATAAAAGTAAAAAATTTATGTGGTAAAACTAGTATTTTTACTTTGTGTAAAAATATCTCTATGTTAGATATATTAATTACAAATGATAGCGGTCCTATGCATATAGGTGCTGTTTATGGCATAAAGACGCTAGCTATTTTTGGTCCTACTAAATTTAATCAAACCTCTCCTTGGCAAAAAAATGCAAAGATAATTCATTTAAATTTACCTTGTATGCCTTGTATGAAGAGAGTTTGTCCTTTAAAACACCACGCTTGTATGGAGGATTTAAAACCTGATATGCTTATAAGAGAATTAAAACAATTCTAATATAAGTAATAATTTCTATAAAAATACTAAAATACCCTTGAAAAAGCTATTTAAATGTGCTAAACTTAAAAACTATTTTGAAAAAAGGAGTTTTTATGACTAAAGCAGATTTTATTTCTCAAGTTGCTCAAACTGCTGGGCTAACTAAAAAAGACGCAACTGCTGCTACAGATGCGGTTATTGCTACTATTACTGATGTATTAACAAAAGGCGATAGTATCAGTTTTATAGGTTTTGGGACTTTTTCAGTAGTTGAAAGAGCTGCTAGAACAGCAAGAGTTCCAAGCACAGGAAAAACTATCGACGTTCCTGCTACTAAAGTTGCTAAATTTAAAGTAGGAAAAAATCTTAAAGATGTAGTTGCTGCTTCAAAAGCTACAAAAAAAGCTAAAAAATAATTTCAAGCAAGAGTTTTACTCTTGCATTTTTTTTATTAATGCATAATCTTAATATTAAATTTCCATTTTATTTATAATTATAAAATTATCTTTTAAAATAAGATATTTTATTTATGATGGAGTGTATATGAATCACAATGAACATTTTGATTTGGATCTAGAAAGAGCGATACTTAGTTCGTGTATTTATAGTGAAGATTCTTTTTTTAGTATATCTTCAGATATTGTGTTTAGTGATTTTTCTCTTAAAGCTCATCAAGATATTTATAAAGCCATTGTAGCTTGTGCTAGTGCTGGAAAGCCTATAGGTGCTAGTTTTATTAAAAAGCATAAAAATATAAATGAGGAAGTTTTAAATGAAGTCTTAGCTACTACTTCGATAGCTGATGTAAGCAAATATGCTGATGAATTAAAAGAAAAGTCAATTAGAAGACAACTTTTAAATTTTGCTTATACTATACCTACTAGAGTTAATGAAGATAAAAGTATTTCTCAAATTTCTGATGAAATTGGCAAGGAAATTTTTAATTTAACTAATAGAATTAATGCTAGTAGTATCAAAGATATGATTATGGTTATATCAGAATTAGTTGAAGAATTTAAAAAACAAAAAGAGGCTGAAAATAGAGATATTTTAGGACTTGATACAGGTTTTGATGAATTAAATAAAATGACAAAAGGCTTTAAAGCAGGAGATCTCATTATCATTGCAGCTCGTCCTGGTATGGGCAAAACAACTATTTGTTTAAATTTTATAGAAAAAGCATTAAGGCAAAATAAAGGTGTGGTAATGTTTTCATTAGAAATGCCAGCAACACATATTATGCAAAGATTAATTAGTGCAAAAACTTCTATACCTTTACAAAAAATTTTAATTGCAGATTTAAATGATGATGAATGGAGCAGGGTAAATGACGCTTGTGAGGAATATTCTAAAAAGAATTTTTATGTTTATGATAATGGGTATGCAAGCATAGCTGATATTCGTTCAATTTTAAGAAAGATTAAGGCTCAAGATGAGAGTGTAGAACTTTGTGTGGTTGATTATATAGGGCTTATGATGAGTAATTCAGCATTTAGCGATAGACATTTACAAGTAAGTGAAATTTCAAGAGGATTAAAACTTTTAGCAAGAGAATTAAATATGCCAGTGGTAGCACTTTCTCAACTTAATCGTTCATTAGAAAGTAGAGCAAATAAGCGTCCTATGCTTAGTGATTTAAGAGAAAGTGGTGCTATAGAGCAAGATGCTGATACTATATTATTTGTATATAGAGATGAAATTTATCAAGAACAAGAGGAAAAAGAAAGAGAAAATAAAGCAAAAATAAATGGAAAATCTTATGAGAGAAAATTTATACCAAATCCACTTCAAGAAAAAGCTGAACTTATCGTAGGAAAAAATAGAAATGGTCCAATTGGGCACGTAGATTTGTTATTTTTAAAAGAAAAGTCTTGCTTTATAGAGGCTCCAAAGGAAGAATTTGTGGTTACTAATTTTGAGATTTAGCATAAGGGGTAGCCATATTTTTTATACATAAATAATTCTAAATCATCAAAATTTATTTTGCCCATTATATCTGTTGCAAATTGTTTGTAAATTATTTTTCTATCTTTTATGATAAAAGCAGATCTTGTCAAAAGCCCAGCAAAAATACTTTCTCCTATTAAGGTGCCATATTTTAATCCAAATTCCTTATAAGCAAAATCGCTTGCAACTATGATATCATCAATCCCTTCTGTTGCACAAAAACGATCCATAGCAAAAGGTAGATCCATACTAATGATAATAACTTCGATATTTTTCATAGAAGCAAGTCTTTTGTTAGTTTCTTTAGCTTGTTTTGAGCAAATTGGAGTATCTAAGCTTGGTAAGCTCATTAAAATTTGAGTTTTTCCAGGAGGAGCTATTTTTACAGAAGCTAGATTTTTTGTTTTAAGGATTATTTGAGGAGCGTCATCTCCCACTTTTAACTCATTTCCTGTTAATTGAATATTTTGATTTTTAAATTTTACAACAGCCATATTTTTTCCTTATCATAAAAGTATCATTTTTGCTAAAAGCAAAAAACTAAAAAATCCCAACGCGTCAGTAATTGCCGTAATAACCACACTCGATCCAACTGCTGGATCTATTTTAAATTTTTTTAATGTTAAAGGCACAAAAGAACCTATAAAACCAGCTAGTGCTAAATTTATAAGCATAGATAAAGCTATTACAAGTCCTAGCATAGTTGTTTTAAACCATATAAAAGTTATAATACCCATAACACCAGCGAAAATAAAACCATTTAGCAAAGAAATACCGCTTTCTCTTAAAATAACTTCTTTTGCGTCTTTAAATTCTACTTCATTTAGTGAAAGTTTTCTTACCGTAACTGCTAAAGCTTGCGATCCTGTGTTGCCTCCCATAGAAGCAACAATTGGCATTAAAACAGCTAAAGCGACTAATTGCTCAATTTCTCCTGAAAAAAGGCTTATGATATTAGCTGAAATTAATGAAGTAGCAAGATTGATCATTAGCCAAAAAGCTCTTGCTTTAGCTGCTTTTAAAGTGCTTTCTTCTTCTTCTCCTTCTTTATCAACCCCAGCTAGATTATAAATTTGCTCTGTTGCGTTATCTTGAATAAGATCGTGGATATCATCATAAGTGATTCTTCCTAAAAGAATTCCCTCATCATTTACAACAGCTAAAACACTTAAATCATAATCTTCAACTATATCAATAGCCATTTGTATATCATCAAGATCTTTTACGCTATAGCTTTTGTATTTATTGCTATCTTTTTTGATAATATCAGCAAAATTTAGTTTAAAATCCCAAAGCAAAAGATCACTTAAATTTATAGAATTGCAAAGTTTTCCATTTTGATCGGTAATATATATTTGAAAAATTTGATCTATCTTTTCACTCTTTTTTAATATCCTATATCTTTTAATAGCTTTTTCTATACTTTCGTCTAAGGAAGCTGTGAAAATTTCAGTTTGCATATAAGCACCAGCAGTATTTTCATCATAATTTTTTAAACGTAAAATTTCTTCTTTATCTTCTGAACTTAGACGATTTAATATTGCGATAGTTTTTTGAGGATTTAATTCTTCAAAGCGTTTGATTAAATCTGTTGCGTCATCACTTTCTAATTCCCCGACTGCTTGAGCTATTTTTATAATGCTTAGGTATTTTAAGATATCTTCAAGTATGTATTCAGGTGTTATGGTAGCAACATTTGCTAGAGTAAAGATATCAAGAGAATTTAAGATTTGTAAAAAAAGTTCTTCATTATGTTTTTTAATCGTTTTTAATGCTTCATTGATTTCATAAGTGCTTTGAGTGCTAGAAATATTTTTTAAAAGTTCTTGTGCTTTCAAAAAATCACTAGACATATCAAAGCTCCACCGAATTTTCTATATTTTGTTCTTTTTGTGGATTTTTGAAATCTTCTTTTATATTATTAAAGATATCTTGGTAATTTTTAACTATTTTTAAAAATTCTTCTTTATTTTTTCCACTTAAACTTGATTTTGGAATTTTTACTATAGTTTCAGGATTAATCGCTTTGTTATTTAAATAAAGTCCAAAATGTAAATGAGGACCAGTGCTCATACCAGTTGATCCCACATAAGCTATCACTTGACCTTGCTTGACTTTTTGATTGCGTTTAATTTTTGCAAAACGACTAAGATGAGCATATAAAGTCATATATCCTGAAGTGTGTTTAATTTGTATCACCTTGCCATAACCGCCCTTAGTGCCAATAAAACTTATAACTCCATCTCCAGCACTTTTTACCGGAGTTCCAGTAGGTGCTGCATAGTCAATTCCTAAATGCACTCTATATTTTTTTAAGATAGGATGATACCTTGCTTTTGTAAAACGATCTGAAATTCTAGTATATTGCACAGGTTTAGTTAAAAAAAATTTTTCTAATTCTTTCCCTTGGGCATTATAATAAGAATCTTTATACAAAAATATAGAATTTTCTTTATTTCTTATGTTGGCTAAAGCAGCATTTATGCTAATATCACCAAAAAGCCTTCCTAGGCGTCTTTTTTGCTCATAAATTAAAATAATACTATCGCCTTGTCTTACATTTTTAAAATTTACACTATTTTTAAAAGCACGCACCATAGCCCGTGCTAAAGTTACGCTTCCACTTTCATCATATACATCTTGATAGGCTGAATTATTTATATTTACTCGCAATATTCTTTTTTCTTTTATGTAAGAAATGGGGGTAAAACTAAGGACGAATTTATTGTTTTTATTTTTATAAATATGAATTTGTAAATCATCACTAATTGGGATTAAGGCTTGCTCAAGGTTTCCTTGGTCGTCTTTTAGCATTTGATATTTTACACCACTTGCAATTTCTGCACTTGATTCTTTATCTTCTGTGTCTAGGTTATAGTAAAGATTAAGTGGGATAGAATGATCTTGCAAGAAATTAAGCAAGGTCTTGCCATCTTCCCACGAAAGCTCTTCTATACTTGAAAATGCAAATAATTTTATTGAAAGAAATAAAGATATAAAAAATTTTTTCATAATTATAAAATAAAACCTTGTTTTTAGATAAAATAAATTTGTATTTTACTTAATTTTCCTTACAATTTTGTAAGGAAAAGACAATATAATTTGTTTTTATATCCTAAAGGAGATGAAATTGATTAGAATTGTTTTGATGAGTTTTTGTTTTATAGTATTTTCATATGCAAAAAATTTTGATTTGATACAAACAAAATTAGAAAAGGTTGAAGATATTTATGGTTATGTTCAAGATGATCCTAAGATTTTAATTCATTCTGGTGGTATTGTTGTTCATAGTATTGAAAATCAAGATTGCATTGTTGCACGAGTGAGTGTTATAGAGCGTAAAAATGGTCTAGTGAAATTGCAATTTAAAGTTTTTGATATGCTAGTTCAAAATGCTATGCCTTTGCCAAATGTTTTACCAGAAGTTGGAGATAAAGTAGTTTTAAATTATCTTTATGATAGAGCTTTAATTATAGCTCCTGATAAAAAAGTGTATGATTATATTGCACAAAAATTTAGTAATTTGTATTTTTTACATCCTGATTTATTTGGTGCTCATATGATACAAGAATATCGTCAAACTCCTAAAAGATCAGATTTTAGATCATTTTGTTCAAAAAATGCAGTAGGAATTTTAGTTATTGCTTTAGAAAATAAAGCAGAATTAGTTGATTGTCAAGATTTTGAAAAATTACAAGAGATAGAAATTCCGCAAGCACAAAGTTTGCAAATTCCATTTTATTCAAGAATTAGCGGATATAAAAGTGATATTTTTAATTTAAATGATGAGGCTATAGGCAATTATTATATTTATTATAAAAATTTGATTAGTTTGACTAGAGAATAATATGCAAGAAAAACACAAAATTTTTTTTCAAAATTTATTAGAAAAAGACAATGCTTTTTTTGATGAAATACATAAGCGAGCTTATAGTTATGATGCGACTAAAAATCATTATTTGCCAGATGGTGTATTGTTTCCAAGAAATGAAAATGATGTTAGTGAAATTTTAAAATACTGCAATAAAGAAAATATTATCGTAATTCCAAGAGGTTCAGGCTCAGGTTTTACAGGTGGAGCTTTGGCTATTAATGGTGGCGTAGTTTTGAGCTTTGAAAAACATATGAATAAAATTTTAGAAATTGATCTTGAGAATTTAGTTGCTGTAGTAGAACCAGGAGTGATTAATGCAAGATTGCAAAAGGCATTGAGTGAGTATAATTTATTTTATCCGCCAGATCCTGCTAGTATGGATTATTCTTCCATAGGTGGTAATGTTAGTGAAAATGCAGGCGGAATGAGAGCGACAAAATATGGCATTACTAAAGATTATGTGATGGCTTTAAGAGCTGTTTTGCCTAATGGAGAGATTATTAGAGCTGGCAAAAAAACAATAAAAGATGTTGCAGGCTATAATTTAGCTGGAATTTTAATAGCTAGTGAAGGATCTTTAGCAGTGCTTACACAAATTACGCTTAAGCTTGCAACTTTACCTAAAATCAAAAAAACTGCTATGGGAATTTTTGACAATATAGATGACGCAATGAATGCTGTTTATAAGACTTTAGCTAAAGGTGTTGTGCCTGTTTCTATGGAATTTTTAGATCAATTAAGTATTCAAGCACTAGAATCTAAATTTAACAAAGGTTTGCCAGTAGATGCAGGAGCTATTTTGATTGTTGAAGTAGATGCTAATGTAGAAGAATCTATAGAGGCAGATTTAAAGATATTGCAAGAAAATTTTTTGACTTCTAAAGCTAAAGAATTTAAAATTGCTAAAGATGAGCAAGAAGTATCAGATATTTGGTTTGCAAGAAGAAATTGTTCTCAAAGTATCACAATATACGGAAATTTAAAGCTTAATGAAGACATCACGGTCCCGCGTGCAAAATTACCAGAGCTTTTAAAAGGGATATCTAAAATTTCTAAAGAATATAATCTTAAAATTCCTTGTTTTGGGCATGCAGGTGATGGAAATGTCCATACTAATGTAATGATAAGTGATAAAAATGATCCTAAATTAGTAGCAAGAGGCTATGAGGCAGTAGAGGAAATTTTTAAACTTACAATCTCCTTGGGTGGGACTTTAAGTGGAGAGCATGGTATAGGGATTTCTAAGGCTCCATTTATGAAATTAGCATTTAGTGAGGCTGAAATGGAATTAATGCAAAATATAAAAAAAGCATTTGATCCAAATAATATCTTAAATCCTTTCAAAATGGGGCTTTGATGAATTTTAAGAATATTTTAAAAATATTTTTATCTTTAAGAGATAAAGAAATTTTAAATTATGCTGCAGCTTTGAGTTTTTATACTATTTTGTCTTTGATTCCACTTTTATTTTTATGTTTTTATGTTTTTACTCAAATTCCAAGTTTTGAAATGTATCAAGAAAAAATCAAAAGTTTAATTTTTACATTTTTAATTCCAACTCAACAAGAATTAATTATAGGCTATATTAATACCTTTTTGAAAAATAGTGTAAATATCGGCTTGATAGGACTTATAGCTATGACTATTACTTCGTTAGCATTTTTTTCAGGCTATGATTATGTGATTAATAAACTTTTGCAAGAAGAGACTAAAAATTTGTGGCATAGCATTAGTTCTTATTGGACCTTAGTTACTTTAACGCCTTTAGGATTAGGTCTTAGTTTTTATATTTCAGGTTTAATACAACAAACATTAGATGATTTTAACATTGGTTTAAATTTTTTTGAAATTTTACCTTATGTAATCATTTGGGTTTTATTTTTTATATCGTATTCTAGTTCATTAAATAAAAAGGGCAATATGAAAATTTTGCTTATAATTTCTTTTGCAAGCTCTGTTATATGGTATATTTCTAAGATTATTTTTGTGTATTATGCAGTTTATAACAAAACATATTTAAACGTATATGGTTCTTTTTCTGTTATATTATTTTTCTTTTTATGGATATATATTTCTTGGATAATTTATCTTTCTGGTTTAAAAGTTTATATTTTCTTAGAACAAGAAAATAAAGGGAATAAATCCAAGAGAAATTACAAAAAGAGCTAAATATTTATTAAAAATAGCAAGTAATGACATAAATAAATAAGCTAAGTAAAAATAAAATGAAACCTTAAAATCAATACTATAAAATTTTATATCAAAAAAATGGATTAAAATTTTATCTAAAAAGTCTCCATATCCAATAATATGTAGCAATAAAACTAAAGGATAAAATATCACAAATATTATACTAAGAGGTATGGCTAAAAATTGTTGAAAACTAAGTAGAGGAAAAAAATACAACACAGGCAAAATCATAGCTAAAAAGGTCCAAAAATTTAAAAAAAATATATGAGTTAAATTTGAAAAAGAATTTTTAAAATGATAAAAATACAAATAAATATAAAAAACACCTAAAATAGAAAATAAAAATCCTACACTAAAAAGTAATTGCGGAAAGATACTTATGCAACAAGCCACACTTAAAAACAAAAAATTAAAACTTAAAATATTTATATTTTTACAATAAAGATAAAAACCAAACAAAGCCATACATAAAGCTCTTATATAAGAGGGTGGAAAATTGATCAAAAAAGTATAAGATATTAAAAGTATAAAAACCAATAAGCTAATATCAAATTTTAAATTTCTATAGGGAAAATATTTTTTTTGAAAAAAAGCATATATTGGTGTTAAAATTAGAAAACAAAAGCTAAATAACAATCCTAAGTGATATCCGCTAATTGCTATTAAGTGTGCTATGCCATAAAAATTTATATCTTGACGTAATTGATATGAGATATTTTTAGCAAAAAATAAGGCACCATAAAATTCTATTATTTTTGTATTTTGATGTTGATTTAAAAAATATTGAGTGATAAAATTTTCTTGTTTATTAGATGATATTTGTTCAATGTCATAGCTTGGTATAAAAAAGTTTTTACTTAAATAATCTTTAAAATTTATATTTTTTGTAATGATTTTAAGATTTATGAGCTTATTTTGATCTAGATTTAATATCTTATAATTTAGAGTATAAAAAGTAAATTTAGAATTTTTAAGTTTTAAAACTTGATATTTTTTACCATTTTTATTTTCTTTTATATGGCTTGATAAG
>NZ_JAHHTD010000043.1 GCF_020024835.1 Campylobacter sp.
ATTAAGCCAAGAAATTGTGAATTCTTTTAACGAACCACGAATTCACATAAAGGGCGAAAAAAGTGAAGTTTTTGCAGATATTTTTTTAATCGAGCACGTAATTATTAATTTAATCAATAATGCTTTAAAATATAGCTCTAAAGACATACACATACAAATTAAAAACTGCGAATTTATTATAAAAGATGAAGGTATAGGCATAGAAGAAAAACATTTAAAATTAATCACCAAAAAATTCTATAAAATCAATCCAAGTCAAAGTAATTCTTTTGGATTAGGATTATTTTTAGTTAAAAAAATACTTTCTTTGCATAATAGTGCTTTAAAAATTCAATCTACTCCACACAAAGGAAGTATTTTTTCTTTTAGTATTAATTAATCACTCTCTCAAAAAGCCGTATTCATAAATTTTTAGCTCGATTTTTTTAGCCAAAATACCCAAAGCTAAATTCAAATCACTAAGTAAAATTTTATAATGCTCATCTTTTGCCTTGCTAGGTATATTCATCTTGCCTTTTTCATCTCTACCTTGAAAAAATTCTTTTATATCATACAAAGAAGCATTTACTAAATACCCCGACTTTTCTTTATGCGTGTGATAATACTTAAAAAGCTCTTTACCTGCTTTTAAAAGCTCTTTTGCTTCATTAAAAAATTCCATCTTGCCTAACTCATCATCAAATAAAACATCATCATTTTTTATCTTGCCATTTATAAATTTATACATAAAATCACTCTCAAAAGCTTCTTGAGTAATGTCTAATTCTTTCTCACTAAAAGGTATAAAGTGATTTATATCTTCTTTTGTGCTTATGCGATTTTGCTCACTCATTTATAAATAGAGTGTTTTTATAAGAAAAAAAGAATTTCTTACCTAAAAATTCCATTTTCATTAAAAATATCAAGTTTTATCTTTTTAATCTCATCTTTTTAGCTCATATCACATATCAAAAAACCTAAATTTTAAGCAAAAGAAAATTATTTTTTAATTATTTAAGTTGATTGCTTTAAATAGCTTAGTTGATTTTATAAAAATCACTACTTTTTAGTTCTAATTATATGTAAAATGCAAATTTACTATAATTTAAACAAAAAAAATATATTATTACAAAATCATTATTTGAAGGAGAAAAAAATGCTTTCTAAAGAAGTAATAGATTTGCTAAATGAGCAAATTAACAAAGAAATGTATGCAGCAAATTTATACTTAAGTATGAGTTCTTGGTGCTATGAGCATAGTTTTGATGGTGCTGGAGCGTTTTTGTTTGAACACGCTAAAGAAGAAAGTGATCACGCTAGAAAGTTAATCACATATTTAAATGAGACAGATTCTAAAGTAGAATTAAAAGAAGTTAAAAATCCTAGTAGTGATTATACTTCTTTATTGGACGTTTTTGAAAAAACTTTCCAACACGAACAAAATATCACAGCTTCTATAAATAATCTAGTTGATTTTATGCTTTCAAGCAAAGACTACTCAACGTTTAATTTCTTACAATGGTATGTTAGCGAACAACACGAAGAAGAAGCTCTTTTTAGAGGTATAGTAGATAAAATAAAATTAATAAGTGATAATGGTAATGGTTTGTATATGGCAGATCAATACATTAAAAGCTTGATAAAAAACTAATCTTCAATATCAAAGATATCTTTTATTTTAAAAGATATCTTGCAAAATAAAAGTATATTTGCTATAATCTTTCATTTAAAGGACTTTATATGCAAATGAATGAGATTATAGAAAAGATAAAAATTATCCTTCAACAAAATGGATTGTGCGGTGCTAAAGACGCTGATGTTGCTAAAGCATTGGGTATAAATCCTGATACTTTTTATAGTATGAAATTTAGAAATTCCATTCCATACAAGCAAATACTTCATTTTTTACATACACAAAATATTAATATTAATACATTTTTTTACAAAAACTCTTTTAGCGAAAATACTACCAATGAGTATAAAATTTTAAAATATTATGATGTCAATGCTTCTATGGGCGGAGGAGCTTTAAATGATAATGTAAGTTTTTCTGAAGTGATTATAGATAATAAACTTAGTGATTTTTTTGGTTCTAATCAATGCGATATTATCCCATGTATAGGTGATAGTATGGAACCTGAAATAAAAGATGATTCTTTATGTTTGATAGATAAAAATAAAAATTTCAAAGAAGGTGGAATTTTTGCAGTAAATACCAAAGATGGATTATTTATCAAGCAAATTTTTAAAAGCACAAAAGGAGTATATTTGCACTCATTTAATCTTAGTTATGCTGATGTGCATTATCAAAATGGAGATTTTTTAATAGTAGGTAAAGTTGTAGGCACCATAAGTAAAATATGATTTAAAAATTGCAAAATAAATTAAGTATAATTTTAATTTCTATCATAGCAACTTCAAAAATATACTGACAATTCTAAGCCTTGCTAATTGCTTTGAATGAAACTAAATTTAAATCATCTTTAATTTTAAGTGTTAATGAATTAAATATTTTAAAAATTATCACATTAACACTTATTTAAAATTTAAAAATTAAAAATTTAATTTAAAAAATTAGTTCTAGCTTTTTCTATTTCTTGAAGTGCTATAATTAATTCTTTTAAATTTTCATAAGGAATATGAATTTTCCAATCTATTCCACTTTCTTTTTTTAAGGCCACTCCAATGCTTAAAATATCATTACTCCCTATTCCATAAGGATTAGAAAGATTACATATACTTATTTCTCCACTTTTACTACCATTTAATTCAATAGTTTTAAGAATTTTTTTACTCATAATTTATCCTTGAAATACTGCAATAACTTTGCTTGAAATTTCAGCCAATCTTTTTGAAGCATAATAGGAAAACCTCCATATACTCTAGCACCTTCTAAATTTTTAGTTACTCCACCTCTAGCAGCAATAGTAGCAAAATCTCCAATTTGCAGATGTCCGCTTGTGGCACTTTGTCCTCCCATAGTAACATTTTTTCCTAAAATACTTGATCCAGAAATTCCACTTTGTGCGACTATAATACAATTTTCCCCTATTTCACAATTGTGCCCTACTTGGACTAAATTATCAATCTTTGTCCCTTGTTTTATAATAGTGCTTTCAAAAACGGCTCTATCAATTGTCGTGCAGGCTCCTATTTCGACAAAATCTTCTAAAATTACATTACCATTGTGATAAATTTTATAATGCTCACCATTTTTAGTATGAGCATAACCAAAGCCATCACTTCCCACGACACAATTTGCCAACAAATGACATTTTCTTCCTATTTGAGTATCATTATAAATTACAACATTAGGATGTATAATGCTATATTCTCCTATACTTACATTATCTCCTATATAAGCTCCAGCCATAATAATAACATTTTCACCTATTTCAACATTATTTCCTATATATACATTTGGCATAATCTTTGCACTTTTTGCTATCTTTGTTTTTTTCTCTTGATTGTGAAAATTTATAGGCTTAGCAAATAACTTACTTAACAAAGCAAAAGACAAATGAGGATTATCTACTACAAGTTTAATACTATCTTTAGGAACTAAATTTTCAAATTCTTTTGAAATTAAAATAGCTCCAGCACCTGTGGTAGAAATTTTTTTAGAATTCTTTTCTCCATCACAATAGCTTAATTCTGTAAAACAAGCATTATCTAAAGAATTTAAAGCTGTTATTTCTATATCATCTCCACAATATCCTACACCTAAAAACTTTGCTATTTCACTAATTTTCATTTTACCTCCATTAAAATAGAACCACTTCTTACAACACTAATAAGATTGTATTTTTTCATAGTATTTAAAAAATTATTAATCTTTAATGTATCATCACTTGCCATTATTATAATACATTTGCTATCACTATAAACAATACTACCATTATATGCTTTTAAAATAGAATCCAAACCTGCAAGATTTTCATTTAAAAGAATTTTAACTAAAATCATCTCTTTTTCTATAAAATCACTAGAATCAATAACCTTATAAGTTGGAATTAGTTTATGAAGTTGCTTAATAATTTGTTCAAAAACCTTTTCATCTCCCAAGGTAACTATATTGATTCTAGAAAATTCTTTATCATCAAGAGGTGCCACCGTGAGAGATTCTATGTTATACCCTCTTCCAGAAAACAATCCAACAACTCGTGATAATACCCCGTGCTCATTTAAAACAATAACAGAAATTACCTTTCTTTTCATTTTTTGTCCTTGTTTTTATAATTAGGTAAAATCATATTATAAATTGCTCCACCTGCTGGAACCATAGGCAAAACATTCTCGTATCTATCAATAGCCACATTTAAAATAGAAGTCTTAGAAGACTTTAAAGCTTTATTAAAAGCATTTTGAAATTCTTTTTTTGTAAATACATTATAAGCTTCACATTTAAAACCTTTAGCTATGCTAATAAAATCAGGCTGATCACTTAAATCTGTATTTGAAAATCTTTCTTTATAAAACATACTTTGCCATTGTCTTACCATACCTAAAAAAGAATTATTTAAAATAATATTAATCACTTTTATATTATAAGAACTAGCAGTCATTAATTCTTGGATATTCATCAAAAAAGACCCATCTCCAGTAAAATTAACCACTATTTCTTCATCTTTAATCGCCAATTTAGCACCTAAAGCAGCAGGTAAAGAATACCCCATTGCCCCTTGCCCTCCACTAGTTGCTAATTGTCTTGGATAATTAAAAGGATAAAATTGTGCCACCCACATTTGATGTTGTCCAACATCAGTGATAATTCTTGCATTAGGAGCTAATTTTGCACTTTCTTGTATAACCCATTGAGGCTTTAAAATTTCATCACTATCTTCATAAATTAAAGGATAAAGTTGTTGATAATTTTGTAGAGTTTTTAACCATTCTTGATGTTTTTGACAATTAAAATTATCCTTGTTTAATTCCCTTAAAATATCTTTAATAACATTTTTTATATCTCCAACTATAGGAAAATGTGCCTTAATAATTTTAGAAATAGAGCTTGGATCTATATCAATATGCACTATTTTTGCACGTTTAGCAAATTCACTTGTTTTTCCTGTAACTCTATCATCAAATCTTGCTCCAATAGCTATTAATAAATCACACTCACTTAAAGCTATATTAGCACAATAACTCCCGTGCATTCCTGCCATTTTTAAATTTAATTTATCATCGCTTTTTAAAGTCCCTAAAGCCATAAGCGTTTCAACTGCTGGAATTTGAGTTAGCAAAACTAATGATCTTATTTCTTCACTTGCATTTGAAGCTATACAACCTCCACCAAGATAAAACAAAGGCTTAGTTGAATCTTTAAGAAGATCAATTAATTTTTTAATTTGATTGATATTGCCTTTATAAACTGGTTTGTAAGTTTTCATAGTAATTTCTTTTGGATATTTCCATATGCCATAATCAGCCGTAACATCTTTTGGAATATCAATATGAACAGGACCTTTTCTACCAGTTGTTGCTATATAAAAAGCTTCTTTTAAAATTTTTGGTAATTCTTTGATATTTTTTACTAAATAATTATGCTTTACACAAGGCCTTGAAATGCCTATTGCGTCAATTTCTTGAAAAGCATCAGTTCCGATTAAAGAATTTGCAACTTGAGCAGAAATTAAAACAAGAGGAATTGAATCACTATAAGCTGTTGCTAAACCTGTTAGTGCATTGGTAAAACCAGGACCACTAGTAACAATTGCTACTCCGACCTTACCGCTCATTCTAGCATAAGCATCAGCACTATGTAAAGCAGCTTGCTCGTGTCTTACTAAGATATGTCGAAAATATTTTTGTTTGAAAATTTCATCATAAATATTTAAAGCAGCACCACCAGGATAGCCAAAAACAATTTTAACTTTTTCTTCTTTTAATGCTTCACAAATCATTCTTGAGCCACTTAACTCTACCATTTCTTACCCTTACTTAGAATGAAAAGTATTATAACTATAATTTAATAAATATGAAATTAGAGAGCAAATCCTTAATTTTAAGAATTTGCTTCTTGTGTGTTTGTTGCGTATTCTAATCCTAAATCAAACGCTTTAGCATTAGCGTCCTTAGTTTTAACTGGAACCATATCTAACATAATGTTTTTTAATACTTCAATGTTAATACATTTACTCATATAAGCAGCTATGGCTAGTGCTATTACTGATTGAGTTGCCACATTACCTACTTTTTCTTTAGCAATACTAATAATAGGAATTTCAAAAATTCTCCATTTTGCATAATCTTCTTTACTAGGATGAACTAAATTTGGCTCTATTACCATAATACCACCTTTAGCAAGACCTTCTTTAAAATTTTGATAACCTTTATCAGCGGTTGATAGCATAAAACCAATCTCACCCTCAACAGCATATGGAAAAAAAATTTCATTATTATCAATAATAATATCCACTTTAGTAGGGCCACCTCTTACTTGAGAAGTATAAGTAGAAGCTTTAAAGGCATTTTGGCCCTCTTTAATAGCTGCTTTAGCTAAAATTTCTCCAGCAGTAATAACACCTTGTCCGCCTTCGCCACAAAATCTTAATTGATATTTCATTTTAAAGCTCCTAAATCAACCATTCTTTTGTCTTTTAATGCTCGTCTAACTTCTTCATAAGCATTACAATATTCAGCTTTATTTTCATCTTGATGTAAAATCCCTATAGGAAATTTATCTTTTTTTTGTTCATCATCTAATTGATCAAATTTATTCTTTTCAACACAACGATTTTTAATCCATTCAAGCATAGTTACAGCTTCGCCCATTTTATTTTTTCTACCTAAATTAATATGACAATTTGAAAACACATCTACAAAACTATAACCTTTATGCAACA
Source organism: Campylobacter sp. (assembly GCF_020024835.1). Lineage (GTDB taxonomy): Bacteria > Campylobacterota > Campylobacteria > Campylobacterales > Campylobacteraceae > Campylobacter_D. Next base: position 6,825 of record NZ_JAHHTD010000043.1, read on the forward strand.
AAGCCTTATAAATAATATTTTCAAGCTTGTTTGATTCTATAACATTTATTCTTGCCACAAAAGAAGCTCCAGCAGCTTTTGTTAATTTACATGCATCAAAATTTGGATCAATATTTCCTGCTTGAGCAGTTACTGTGCAAAAACCTTGTGGAGTTGTTGGAGAAGTTTGAGAATTAGTAAGTCCATAGATAAAATTATTAATTAAAATATGAGTTAAATCAATATTTCTTCTACAGCCATGAATAGTATGATTGCCTCCAATTGCCAAAGTATCACCATCACCACTTACTACAATAATATGCTTACTAGGATTTGCAAGCTTAATTCCAGTTGCATAAGCAATAGCTCTTCCGTGAGTAGTATGAACGGTATTGCAATTAACATAAGAGCTCATTCTACCACTACAACCTATGCCAGAAACTAAACATATATCATCCATATTCCAGCCTATTTTTTGTATAGCTCTAATGATAGCTTTTAAAACAACACCATCACCACACCCCCAGCACCACTGCGTAGGAAGCTTATCTACTCTTAAATATTCATCATAATTAAAAGCCATTATATATTCTCCTTTACTTTAACAATAATCTCACTTGGAGTTATAGGACGACCATTAGCACGATGTAAGCTAATAAAATCATTCCTTTTGCTTACTCTTTGAATTTCTTCTAAGTATTGCCCCATATTTAATTCACTTACCATTACTTTATTAAATTTACTAACAATTTGTGCTATTTTTTCTTCTGCGACAGGAAAAAGCGTAATAGGTCTAAAAAGCCCTACTTTTAAACCTTCTTCTCTAAGTCTTGCAATAGCTTCTTTAACCGATCTTGCAACACTTCCATATGCAATAATCAAAAATTCTGCATCATCAATCATATATTCTTCCCAAGTGCAAATTTCATTTGCATTGTTTTTTATCTTGCCGATTAATCTTTTTATATTTTTATCAACTATAGCACCATCTTCTGTTGGAAATCCTATATCACTATGATGAAGACCTGTTATATGGTAACGATATCCTTGAAAAAATGGATTAAGCGTCGCTGCTTCATTTTCACCTGCTGCATAAGGCTTATAGTCTTTTTTATCGCCTTCAAATTTTTTACGATTAAAAATTTTAAGCTCGCTTAATTCTGGTAAAATAGCTTTACCATTCATATGACCAATAGTCTCATCTAAAAGCAAAAAAACTGGAGTCATATATTTTTCAGCTAAATTAAACGCCCTAATAGTTTCAGTATAAGCTTCCTCTAGTGAAGCTGGAGCTAAAGCTATACTGGCATAATCTCCGTGAGTTGGGCTTTTAGCTTGAAACAAATCTCCTTGTGCAACTCTAGTTGGCAAGCCAGTTGAAGGACCACCTCTCATAACATTAACAATAACAAGTGGAATTTCAGCAATAAAACTTAAACCAATTTGTTCAGCTTTTAAAGAAATTCCAGGCCCACTACTTGCAGTCATTGATTTAACACCACTCATACTAGCACCAATAGCCACACTAATACCTGAAATTTCATCTTCCATTTGTATAAAGGTGCCATCATTTTTTGGCAACATATGACTTAATTCGTGTGCTATTTCAGAACTTGGAGTAATAGGATAACCACCAAAAAATTTACAACCACAATCAATTGCTGCTTTTGCTACTAAAATATTACCGGTTGATATTACTTCTCTCATTACTTTTTCCTAAGCATTTAGTTTTTTATATTTGTTTTCTTTTACAGCCTGCGCCCTATCTTTAGCCTCTGGAGTTAGTTTTGCAAATTTAAACTCATCTCTTTTAGCTACAAAAATAGCAAAATCAGGACAATGATTTTCACATTCGCCACATCCTATGCAAGATTGAGAATGAACTACTTCTACTATTTGCCCTAGCACAGAACTAATCTCATCTCTCATAGCTAAAACACCAGCAGGACAATAACTTACACAAATATTACAGGCTTTGCATCTTGTTTCATCTACCCATACTGGTGTATCTTTTGGAGCAACCATTTATTTTCCTTTCAAGATTTTATTAATATATGTTAATAATTTTTATAAATTATTTTAATTAAAGCTCTCCATTATACCTAATTTAAAGTCTTATAAAATAATATTTAAAATATAAATGCAAGGTAAAGATATTTTAATAACACAAAGTAACATTAAAAAATAAAAGTTATAAATAATTACGATTTAAAAAAATAAATTTTTATATTTTAAGGTGCTTAAAAGTATTAAAAACTGATAAATTATCATCGCAATATTTACTATTTGAGTTTTTATTTGATTAAATTTGCTGGCAATTCAAAGATATTTTTAATCAAATTATAAGGCAATTGTATCCCTTGACTTAATAATTGAGTTTGAAAATTAGGATCGTCTATTGTTCCTGAAAGCTTAATGAGAGTGCTAATTTGTCTATCTTTGCCTAAAATGATTTGATTAATGATAGGGACTGCTGAAATTACAGAAGTTGTAGATTTTAAAGTTCTTAATTCCAATAATCCATCAAGCTCATAATTTCTTAAATTTATTTTAATTTTTCCAAAAACATCTGCACTATCTCCATTAAAACTTAATGCATCAATGTCAAATAAATCTTTCTTTCTACTAAAACTTATACCAGCATTTTCTATACTAAAACCTTTTTCGTTAAATGTTGGAGCCTTAAAAAGCAATAAACTAGGAATGGTATCTATAAAACTTAAAAATTGTTGATGAAATTTCAAATTTTTCAAATAAGTATTTTTAAATACAAATTTTCCTTTAAAAAAATCAACACTATCTCCATCAATATATAA
>NZ_JAHHTD010000044.1 GCF_020024835.1 Campylobacter sp.
GAATATGAATACAATATAAGAGTTTTAGAATATAAAGATGCTTTAGAAAAGAATTTAAATTATTTTAGATTGTGTTATAAAAACGATCAATATTATAATTCTTTATTAAAAGTCATAGAAGAAAATTATATAAATCAAACTAAAATTACACAATTGTATTTTGATAAATATAAATTAGGACGTAGTGAATTTAAAGATTATCTTGATGCAGATACTTTGTTAATTAATTCTTTGCAGGAGCTTAGTAGAGCTAGATTGGCATTACTTAAAAATATAAATTTGTATCATAGTATAGTTTTAATATCAAAATAAGAATTAAAATATTGCACTTGTAATAATGGCTTATATTTTTCATTGTTTAAATTTATGCAATAAATCAATTATAAAATCTATATGACATAAGAGTAGTATGTGGTATAGGTAGAGTTGCACAAAATTTATTATATTTTGATAGAAATTTTAATTGTAGTAAATATGCAATGATAATTATTATGGTATGAATTTATTGCTTTTATGCTAGATGATAATAAATATCTTTAGTGTTTAATTATTTTTATCTTGACTTTTGCATAAATGATTTAAAAAACATTCTTTGCATAATGGATTTTTAGCTTTACAGGTGTAGCGTCCAAAAAGCACCATAGCTTGATGAAGATAGTTTAATTTATCTTTAAAAATTTTTGTTAAATCTTTTTCTGTGTCTTCTGGGGTTTTTGCTTTGCTTAGATTAAGTCTATGTGAAACTCTAAATACATGGGTATCTACTGCCATACAATTTGCTCCACACCACTCAATCATAACAACATGAGCTGTTTTTTGACCAACTCCAGCAAGACTTTTTAGAGAGTTTTCATCAGTAGGAATTTCTTCGTTGAAATTTTCACATACTGATTTTGCCATTTTGATAAGATTTTGAGCTTTATTATTATAAAAAGAACACGAATTTATAAGTAGTTTTAAGCTTGAAAGATTTGCATTTGCTAGATCTTTTACACTTGGGTAAGCTTTAAATAAAGCAGGTGTAATGAGATTTACTCTTTTGTCTGTGCATTGAGCTGAAAGCATAACACAGACTATTAATTCATAAGCATTTTTAAAAACTAATTCTGTTTTAGCTTGTTTAAAATGTTGCAAGAATAATTTTTTGATTTGTAAATTTCTTTCCATAAACTTATTGTATGTTAATCCCCTTTAAATAAAGTTTAGTTATAATGCCATTATAAAAATTATTTTAAAGGAAAAGATGATGAAAAAAATTTCTTTAGTTACTGCAGTTTTATTGATGGGTTTGAATTTAAATGCTGCAGTTGTAGCTACTTTTGATGGTATGAATATCACTGATGATCAAATTAATGAAAATTTTGCTCCTATGTTAAGGGGTGCTAAAATATCTGATTTACCAGCTGAACAAAGAAAAGCATTGATTGATCAATATATTGCACAACAACTTGTGTTAAAGGATGCAAAAGCTCAAAAATTAGAAAATGATCCTTTGTATAAAGAAGAATTAGAGCGTGCAAAAGAAGCTATTTTAGCAAATATTTATCAAAAGAAAATTTTTGATTCTATTAAAATAGATGAAGCTAAGATAAAAAAATATTATGAAACTCACAAAGATAGATTTACAAAATCTGCACAAGTGAAAGCAAAACACATTTTAGTAACTAGTGAAAAAGAAGCAAAAGATATTATTGCTCAATTAAGTAAGCTTAATGGAAAAGCATTAGAAGATAAATTTATTGAATTAGCAAAAGAAAAATCAATAGACAAAGGTTCTTCTGCACAAGGTGGAGAGCTTGGATGGTTTGGTGAATCTACTATGGTAAAACCTTTTGCTGACGCAGCTTTTTCTATGAAAAAAGGAACTATTTCTAAAACTCCAGTTAAAAGTGATTTTGGATATCATATTATCTTAAAAGAAGATGCTAAAGCAAAAAGCACTATAGGCTATGATGAAGTAAAATCAGGTATTGAAAATAATCTAAAAATGGAAGAATTTAAAAATATTTTTGGCAAAAAAATTGAAGATCTTCAAAAAAAAGCACAAGTGGAATATAAATAATGGGTGTTTTAGATCTTGTTAAACCAGGTGTTTTAAGTGGTGATGAGTTAAGCATTGTTTATAATCACGCTAAAAAAGAAGGTTTTGCTATTCCTGCTGTTAATGTCGTAGGAACAAATTCTATGAATGCTGTTTTAGAAAGTGCTAAGAAAGTAAATTCTCCTGTGATTATACAATTTTCAAATGGTGGAGCTAAATTTGTAGCAGGTAAGGCTTGCCCTAAAGCTGATATTTTAGGTGCTATTAGTGGTGCTAAACATGTGCATTTAATGGCAAAAGCTTATGGAGTGCCTGTGATTTTACATACTGATCATGCAGCTAGAAAGCTTCTTCCTTGGATTGATGCTTTGATAGAAGCTAATGCAGAATTTAAAAAAGATAATGGTATTGCTTTGTTTAGTTCTCATATGATTGACTTGAGTGAAGAAAATTTGGAAGAAAATTTAAGCACTTGTGAAGTTTATTTAAGAAAAATGTCTGAACTTGGAATTTCATTAGAATTAGAGCTTGGTTGTACAGGTGGAGAAGAAGATGGGGTAGATAATACAAATATTGATAATGCAAAATTATATACCCAACCTGAAGATGTTGCTTTAGCATACGAAAGACTCATTAAAATTAGTGATAAATTTTCCATAGCAGCAAGTTTTGGTAATGTTCATGGGGTGTATAAGCCAGGTAATGTAATTTTAAGACCTGAAATACTTAAAAATTCTCAAGAATATGTAAAAAATAAATTTAATTTATCTCAAGACAAACCTATTGATTTTGTTTTCCACGGCGGTAGTGGTAGTGATATAAATGACATTAAAGCAGCACTTAGTTATGGTGTGATTAAAATGAATATCGATACAGATACTCAATGGGCTTTTTGGGATGGAGTTAGAGAATATGAACTTCAAAATAAGGCTTATTTGCAAGGACAAATTGGTAATCTTGAAGGTGATGATAAACCTAATAAAAAATATTACGATCCAAGAGTTTGGCTTAGAGCTGGTGAAGAGAGTATGATTAAACGTTTAGAATGTGCATTTAGTGATTTAAATTGTATTGATAGAAACTAAGAGTTTTCTAACTCTTAGTGAATTTTCTGCAAATATATAGATTTTAGAGCAAAATTTAAAGGCTTATAATAATGGAAGTAAAAACAACAGATGAATTTTCAGATCTTGTGTTGCCAGATGGTAAGGGTAGCACAGGGATAGTTGCTTATTTAAAGATAATTTTTATACCTACAATTTTATATTTTTTAGTTTTGTTAGGTTATTTTGAAAAAATTGATTTTAAGGTGGAATTACATAGTGTTGTGATGATAGGTATTATTTATATTATTGCCTTGATTTTTGCTAGACATAGTGCTGATTATGCTTCAAGTATTTTTGAGCAACAAAAAGATGAATTTAAATTAGTATTAAAACGCTATATTATGAAACATTTTTTAGTTATAGGTAAAGAAACAAAGTCAAATGCGAGTTTTAATGATTTTGCTTATGCTTATGCTAAAGAATTAAGAAATGAAAATTTTGCCTCTGTTGGAGCTGCTGTTTTTCCTATGCTTGGAATTTTAGGAACTTTTGTGAGTATAGCTATGTCAATGCCTAATTTTAACTCAAGTGATACTGCAGGATTAGAACAAGAAATTTCAATGTTATTAAATGGAGTAGGGACAGCATTTTATGTTTCTATTTATGGAATTTTTTTAGCACTTTGGTGGATTTTTTTTGAGAAATATGGAGCTAGTAAATTTCAACGTTTATTAAATCGTCAAAAAAATGCTACAAATGATTTTTTCTGGTCTAAAGAGGAAATTGATAGAAAATATTTGCAAGAAAGTTTAAAACATTTTGAAAAAATTGGTACTATTTTTGAACATGTAAGTAATGAGGAATTTTTTAAAGAACTTGACAATACTATAGATAGAAAATTTAGTGTTTTTCAAGAATTAGTTAATGCTGAAGAAAAGGCTGTGCGATTGAGTAGTGAGCACGTAAAACAAGCTATGGGTGATTTATCTAAAACTCAAAGAGAGCAAAAAGATATAGTTAAAACCTATACAGAAATAGTAAATGCTGTAAATATTTTAAATTCTAATATTAAAGATTTAACTCTTAGAATTTCTGAGCAATATAATAGACTTTTAGATACAAGTTCGGATAAAATTTCTCATTTTAACAAAAGTGTTAATATACTTGATGAAAAAATAGAAAATTTTGCCAATAATATAGAAAAATATCAAAATCTTATGTTGGAAAATCAAACAAAACTTTTTGAGGGATTTAGATCAAGTATCATAGAAGGAATGCATACTTTTAAAGAAACTTATGAAGATGAAAAGAGTATCGATGATAAGATTTCTATGATAGAAGAATTTAAAACAGAGAGCAAGGAATTAGATGAGCAGACTTCAGAGGTTATTGCCAAACTTGAAAATCAAAAAGAAAATAAATAAATGATAAGAAATAATCAAAATAATAATGAAGAAAATAATTTTTGGATAGCTTATGCTGATTTAATGGCTGGGCTATTGTTTGTTTTTATTTTATTAATCGGTGCAATTGTAGTTAAGTATGTTTTAACTCAAAGTGATTTAAAGATTATAAAAGAAAATTTAGAAAAACAAGAACAAAGGCTTAAAGAAAATCAAGAAGAATTAAATCAAAAAGAAGATATACTAAAAAATCTTAATCAAAAATTAAATAATACTTCAAATACTCTTAATGATATCAACAAACAAAAGCAAGAACTAGAGGCAAATGTAAATTCTTATGCGAGATTAAATCAAGATTTAAATTCATCTCTTGATGAAAAAGATCAGCAAATTTTTACTTTACTTGAGAGATTAAATAGAAAAGATGAACAAATTAGAGATTTAGAAGCTAATTTTAATGAAGCAAAATCAAAGATCAAGGAATTGAGTTTGATTAAAGAAAATACTATTAAAAATCTTCGCTCAAAGATTGATAACAACATTACTTTAGATGTAAATTCAGGTGCAATTATTTTGCCTTCTGAAGTTTTATTTGATAGTAATTCTTTTACTTTAAAAGCTCAAGCTAAAGAAAATTTAAAAACTATATTAACACAATATTTTGATGGTATTTTAAAAGATGAAAATATATTATCAAGTATTGAAAATATAGTTATAGAAGGACATACAGATAGTGCTGGATCATACATTTATAATCTTGATTTATCACAAAAAAGAGCTTATGCTGTGATGAGTTTTATTTATTCTTTTTACAAAGATCCTAGACTTCAAAAATTATTAATGGCTAGTGGTAGATCGTATTCTGATGTGATTATGAAAAATGGTAAAGAGGACCAGCAGGCAAGTCGTAGAATAGAAATTAAATTTAATATCAATACAAACAATGCTTTAGAAAAAGTTGAAAAATACCTTGATAGCAAGTAGAATAGATAGTTTAAAATATAATGATTTTGAATTTTTATTAAAAAGAGATGATTTACTTGGAAGTATTAATGGTAATAAAGCTCGAAAATTACATTTTTTTCAGCTAAATAAACATAAATTTAAAAAAAATCAAAAATTTATTTCTTATGGATCTTCACAAAGCAATGCTTTGGTAGCTTTGGCTATATTTTGCTATGAAAATAATTTTAAATTAATCTTTGTGTGCGAAAAGATTAGTTCTTTTTTAAAAGAAAATCCTCACGGAAATTATTTATTTGCCTTAAAATATGGTGTGCAAATCGTAGAAAATGATGATTTTTCACATAAAAAAGTTAAAGCATTAAGTTTAATGAATAATGGAGATATTTTTATAGAAGAGGGGGTAGCTGTTAAAGAGGCTGAATTTGGTTATGAGCAATTAGCCTTAGAGCTTGATGAGCAATTAAATGAAAATGTAGATATTTTTTTGCCATCGGGCACAGGAACTTCAGCAGCATTTTTAGCAAAGCATTCTAAATTTAAAGTTTATACTTGTGCTTGTGTAGGAAATGAGAATTATTTGAGGGAGCAAATTTTAGCCTTAGATAAGGATTATGATTTTAAAAATTTACATATTTTAAAATTATCTAAAAAATATCATTTTGCTAAGCCTTATGTGGAATTATTTGAGCTTTATAAGGATTTAAAACAAAAATGTAATGTAGAATTTGATTTAATTTATGATATGGTTGGTTTTAAAACTTTAATGGAAAATAGAAAAATATTTTCTAATAAAATCTTATATATCCACCAAGGAGGACTTAGCGGAAATATAAGTATGATAAAGCGATATGAGTATAAAAATCAATGTAAATATATATGATGTGTTTTTGGAGTAAATCTATCATATTTTTATGATATTGCTAATTGATTTTCATTGTATTTTTGCTTTTATACCATTTTCTCATTATGTTGTTTATTAGTTTTTGCTCATATTTTTTATTATTTTGTTTTAGTCTCTTTTTAAATTTCTTTATGGTAAAATAAACTTAAGAGCGATAAAAATGGCCGGTGGGTTTTAGTCTCTTTTTAAATTTCTTTATGGTAAAATACAAAAATGAAGGTGTTAAGAATGAATTATGTTTTAGTCTCTTTTTAAATTTCTTTATGGTAAAATAGACTTCTAGTAAATAAAGAAATTTAGGTGTTTTATCGCATAAAAACATCTAGAATATGTTATAATATTCATTAAGAAATTTAAAAAGAGACTAAAATAAGTGGTTTTTGGTTATCCACGTAGGGTTATAATCCCTTTAAAACCATTAAAATTCAAATAAACTAGGCTGTTTTAGCCTATGTTTTTTCTTTTCTTTATTTATTTTTTCGTTGCTATATTTAAAGTCTTGACTTTTTTCATCATATTCAAAAAGAACTAGATTTTTATCATTATTTATTTTTTCATTAAAAGAAATTCCGCCTAAAAGAATTTGCATATTGTCAAATTGTTTTTCTGTTATAGTTAAAACTCTGATATTTCCATAAGGTGGTAAAATCCTTTCTACAGCTTTAATTACCGCTTTAGTTGAAGCTAATCCTTTGCAAATTTTTACATATACGCTAAATTGCATCATAAAAAATCCAAGTTTTATTAATGAGGTTCTAAATTTATTTGCATTTTTTTGATCTTTTTTGTTTTTAGTAGGCATATCAAACATCAATAAAATCCTCATAAATTTATCTTCTATCATATAAATTTACCATTGTTAATTCATCATTTTCTAGCAAAGCATTTTTAAAATTTTGCACGTAAAAATTAATAGCTCTATTTAAAGGATAAGCTTTATTCTCAATAATAATTTCTTCTTGCAAGATACTAATTAATTTTTGTTTTGTTTCTTTATCTAAAAATTCACTATCTTTTGTATCTTTTAATTTAAACACACACAAATCAATCAATGGTCTAAATACTTCTATTAAATCATCACAAAGATTAAAATTATTATATAGATTATTATGCTTTATACCTTGCCATGGTAAAAGTCCGCTTATGCAAACTGCCCTAACTATAAGTGATCTTATAATAGTATAGCCATAATTTAGTGCAGAATTTATAAAACATAACTCATTTCTTGTAAAATCATTGCCAAATAAAGTTTTAAAATATAAGGCAGCAGCTCTTGCTTCTAAATTTTTAGAATCATTTAAGCTTACATTCTTAGCCATACTTAGAAGTTCTTTGGCTTCTTTGATGTGATTAGTAATTTTTAAAATATAAGCTTGATTTGAAATTTTATTTTTAATAATTTTTTGCCATAAAATTGCTTTTCTTTGCAAGCTTACTTTGATTTGTTTTTTAGCTACTTTTGCACCTATAAAATGTCCTAAAAATGGAGAAAAAATTCCGTTGATATTATGAGATTCATCGCAGGTTAAAAGTATAATTTTATATTTAGCTAAAGCACTAAGTAAGCTTGAAGTAATATTTACTTGCAAAGATTCTAATATGATAATGTTAATATCTTTTAAGAAAATTTTAGCTTCTTTTTCATCTTGTTTTATAACAAGATGATTTAATTTTAAGCTTAATTTTGCTTGATTTGATATCAGCACGCTTTTAAAAGCTTCATCATATGCCATATTTTTTACTTGTTTTTAAAGAAATATTTTGTCTTGGCTCAAATTTGGCTTTAGTTTTTTCTCCTAAGGGGCTTACTATATATTTTTCAAATATTTTTAAATTTTGAATTCCTAAGCTTTTTATAGACACATCTTCCTCTTTTGCTGTGGTAAATAATAATTTTTGATTAGGCGTTAAATTTTCAAATTTATTATCGTGTTTTCTTAGTTCTATAGTCGAAGTAGAAACACTAAATGATACAAAATAAGCAAATTCTGCTTTGCTCATTTCTTTTTTTTGCACTAAAATAAGATCATCTTTAAATAAAGAAAAGCAAAATTCATAATTTTCATTCATTTCTATCCATTCTTTTATTATCCCACTTTTTTCCTTACCTTGAACTACTGCCTTATTTGGTAATACCCCTAAAGCAAAATCCATAGTATAAATAGGCACCCCGTAAAATTTTTGACTCTCTTTATGCTTAAAAATATCAACCCTTATCATATCTTCATTTTTAACATATTTTGTACCAATTTTTCTTATTTTGCCATATTTTAGAGCTCTTTGCACTCCATCTTCGCCTCCATATTCTTTATAAAATGTATCTTTAGAATAAAATGTTTCTTGATGTAAAGCTCCTCTTGCTCTTTTTCTGGGTGGGTGTGAGACAAAAATAGTATCAATTTTTTTTAAAATTTGGCTCCTAAATCCTTCAAAAGGTTCAAAAAATTTATTTTTATGTTCATATTCATCGTTAGTTATTTTTTTTGCATAAAGTTTTGCTTTTAAAAGCTCTTGATTTTTTTTAAAATCACTAAATGATTTTATTATAGAATTTGTGCTATAAGCAATTATTATGGCATCTAAAGCGTGGTGAAGGTGATTATTTCTATTTTTATCGCTAAATCCCCAAGTATATCTTAAAACTGAAGTAAGCATTCCATTTATAGCTTGAACGTGAATTTTACTTCCATTTTCTCCACTTTTTAAGTCTATATTCTCATCTTTGCTTAAAGGTAAAAAATTTAAATATTCTTTTGTATATTTGCTTATAAGCGTAGCAATATATCTTGTGTCATTTAAATTTCTACTAATAAAATCTTGTTGTTCTTTATCTTTAAAATTCTCATCTAAAATTTTAATTTTCTTTTTATAAGCAAGATTTTGTGCTAGGACTTTTATTTTTTCCCATTTATCTGTATTTTTACTAAAGGCTTCAAATGGTGTTTGATTGAGTTTTTCTTGGTTTTCTTTAGTAAAAACTAAAACCTTATTTGTAAATGAATCATCATAACTTCTAGAATATGGATATATATGATCAACTTCTAAAGCTTTTTCATCTTTTAAATGTTCTATAGAAATTTTCTTGCCACTATAAATGCAAATTTCATTTTGCTCTCTCCAAAGTTTTAATTTTAAAATATTTTTAGCATTTACTTTAAGTCCTATATTTTCACATTCATTTTTAGCCCAATTATTAAGC
>NZ_JAHHTD010000045.1 GCF_020024835.1 Campylobacter sp.
TAAAAACTTCAATGATTATTGATGGGAAAGAAAATTTTGTTGTATTTAAATTTTATAATAAAAACAATGATTGGAAAATTTATGATGTAGATATTTTTGGCATTAGCATTATCCAAACTTACAGATCGCAATTTAAAGATATATTGACAAATGCGGATTTTGATACTTTGTTAGATAAATTATCAAATGTTCATTTTGAGTAATGTTAAGTAAAATTATCAAATTTTTTTTAAATTTTCCTAAGATTACTTTAGGTGTCGGTTTAGCTTTTTGTTTATTTTTTAGTTTTTTTGCTAAAAATTTAAGTGTGGAGGCAAATGCTGAAAGTTTGCTTTTAGAGCATGATGAGGATTTGAAATTTTATAGAGAATTTACAAATCGTTATGGCAGTGATAACTTTTTAATGCTTGCTTTTACTCCAAAAGATTCTCAAGTATTTTCTCAAAAAAATTTAAATTTGATAAAAAATATGAGTGAGGAACTTGCTCAAATTCAAGGAGTAGAAAGAGTATTTTCTATAGCTAATGCCCCTTTGCTTAGAAGTTCTAAAAATAAAGAATTAAAAGAATTAATAAAAAATATTCCTAATATATTTAGCATTGATGTTGATATAAATTTAGCTAAAGATGAAATTTTAAATCACCCTTTTTATAAAAATAATCTTATTTCAAAAGATGGAAAAACGGCTGGAATTTTAATTTATTTAAAGCCTGATGAAACTTATAATACATTGATTAAATTACGTGATGAAGCTAAAGATAATAAAGAAAAAGAATCTTTTAGAAAAATGATTAAAAATCATCAAGAAAAGATGAGGAAATTTAGCCAAGAAAGATTAAATCAAATTAATAATATAATATCAAAATATAGTCAAAATGATGATTTTTTACATCTTGGTGGCGTAGAAATGATAGCTAATGATATGATTTCTTATGTAAAATCAGATCTTAAAATTTATGGTCTTAGCTTGATAGGGCTTTTATTTATAGCTTTGTGGTGGTTTTTTGGTTCTTTGAGGTGGGTGTTTTTAGCTTTAGGAATTTGTATTATTTCTTTACTTACTTCGAGTGGAATTTTTGTTCTTTTAGGTTTTGATATTACTATAGTTTCTTCAAATTATGTTGCTTTGGTTTTAATTATCACGGTTTCAGTGATTATTCATTTGATAGTTCATTTTATAGAAAATTTACAAAAACATAAAAAATCTAGTATTTATAAGGTTTTGTTATCAACTTTACTTGATAAAGCTAGTCCAAGTTTTTACGCTATTTTAACGACTATAGTTGGATTTTTAAGTTTTATCTTTTCAGATATTGAGCCTATTATAAAACTTGGTATTATGATGAGTCTTGGGATAAGTGTAAGCTTGCTTTTAGCTTATATATATTTTGCAAGTATTTTGATACTTTTTCCAATAGTAAAAGTTAAAAAACTTGATAAAAGTTCGCTTAAATTTTTGACATTTTGTGCCAATGCTAGTTTAAATCATAGAAAAATTATTTATTTAATTAGCTTTGTTTGTGTAATTGTTGCAATTGTTGGAATTTTTAAAATTAAGGTTGAAAATAGTTTTGTAAATTATTTTAAAGATGAATCTAGAATTAAGCAAGGTTTGCTTGTTATTGATAGAGAACTTGGCGGAACTATGCCTTTAGATGTGATAATAAAATTTCCAGATACTAAAAATCACAATGATATTCAAGATGATTTTGAAAAAGAATTTGATGATTTAGCACAAAATGATAGATATTTTTTTAGTAGTGATAAAACAAGAATTGCTGCTAAGGTGCATAATTTTTTAATCAAACAAAAATACGTAGGTTCAGTGCTTAGTTTGCAAAGCTTGCTTGAGCTTGGAAAAAGTATTAATGATAACAAGGCTTTAGATGATTTTGCTTTGGCATTTTTATATGAGAATTTAGATGAGGCTTTTAAAAGACAAGTTTTAAATCCATACGTAAGTATCAAAGATAATGAGTTAAGATTTAGTATGAGAATTTTAGATAGTGATCCTACTTTAAGGCGTGATGAATTCATTAAAAAACTTGAGTATGATTTAAAAGAGCTTTTGAAAAATGATGATGTAAAGGTAAAAATTAGCGGTATTATGCTTTTGTATAATAATATGCTTCAGAGTCTTTTTTCAGCACAATTTGATACTTTAATTTTTGTTGTTTTTGTAATCTTTGTGCTTTTTGTATTTATTTTTAGAAGTTTTTTTTATGCTTTGCTTGCTATTGTGGCAAATGTTATTCCTTTGGCTTTAGTTTTTGGTTTAATGGGGTTGTTTGATATCCCCTTAGATATAATGAGTATCACAATAGCTGCTATTTGTATAGGAATAGGTGTAGATGATATGATCCATTATATCCATCGTTTTAAAGAAGAATTAAAATATAAAAATTTACAAGAAGCTATTAAAGCTTCGCATTTAGGTATAGGCAGTGCGATATATTATACTAGTTTTACTATTATTTTAGGGTTTTTAGTTATGGTAAGTAGTAATTTTATCCCAACAATTTATTTTGGCTTATTAACCGTTTTAGCAATGAGTTTGCTTTTGTTTGGTTCTTTATTTTTATTACCAAGTTTTATTGTAAGTTTTTTTAATTTTAATCAAAAAATTCAAAAATACTTTCAAAATAACAAATAAAGTATCTTATGGTAGTTTTTCTAAAAGTTTAAATATATATTTTGAAAGCATTAAAGCTTTTAAGCGGTGGGATATTTGAATTTTTATTTTTTCATCAAGCTCTCCTAGTGTTTGATTAAAGCCTTGAGGAATAAACAATGGATCATACCCAAAGCCATTATTTCCTCTTAAAGTATCAATAATCATTCCATACATATATCCGTGTGTGCAAAAATTTCCATATTTAGAACTTATGGCAATGGCTGCTGTATAAAATGCTTTGCTTTGTGAAAGATTTTTTTTATGCAAGCTAGATATAATTTTTTTATTATTAGCACTATCAGTGCCTTCTTTAGAATATCTTGCAGAATATATTCCAGGGGCATTATTTAAAGCTTTGACACTAATACCACTATCATCACTTAAAACTATAAATTCATCTTTTTTAAGTGCATTAAAAATGGTTGAGGATTTAATTAAAGCATTTTCTTTAAAGCTTTTTCCATTTTCTATAATTTCAAAAGGTTTAATTACCTCATTTAATGAGTAAATTTCATAAGTATTTAAGATTTTTTTTATTTCTTGAATTTTATGTGTATTAGAACTTGCAACGATAATTTTTAATTTATTTTTCATTAAAACTCACTTTTTATTATAAATAGCTTTTAAAAAAAGTTTATCAAAATCATAGTAAAATTATTCTTTATGAGGAGGGTGTATGATAAAAGCAGTTTTACCTTTGTCTTTTATAGTTGCAACTAGATTTTTTGGATTATTTATAGTTTTGCCAGTTTTAAGTTTGTATGCTTTAGAACTTAAGGGGGCTAATGAATTTTTAGTAGGACTTTTAGTAGGTGTTTATGCACTAACTCAAATGATTTTACAAGTTCCATTTGGTGTGATTTCTGATAAAATTGGGCGTAAAAAAACTATGCTCATAGGGTTGATAATTTTTATTATAGGCTCTTTAGTATGTTCTTATGCAAATGATATTTATATTATGATAATTGGTAGGCTTTTACAAGGTGCTGGTGCTATAGGAGCTGTGGCAACTGCTATGATAAGTGATTTTATTAATGAAGAAAATCGTGGTAAGGCTATGGCTATTATGGGGTCTTTCATAGGAATTTCTTTTGCAGCTTCTTTGATAATTTCTCCTTTAATGAGTGCTAAATTTGGACTTTCTAGTTTATTTGATCTTAGTGCTATTTTAAGTTTTATATGTATTATTTTACTTTTTAGCATTGTGCCAAGAGAACACGCTGTGCATCATAAAAATACAAAAACTCCATTAAAAATGCTTTTAAAGGAAAAAAATTTAGCATTGATGAATTTAACCAATTGTATGCAAAAAATGTTGATGAGCATAGCATTTTTAAGCATTCCTTTAATATTGGTTAATAATTTTAATTATCCAAGTGAAAATTTATGGTATGTGTATGCAAGTTCTATGGTATTAGGACTTATTGCTATGGGATTATCTGGTTCTTTAGGTGAAAGAAAAGGATTTAGTAAAGAAATTTTACTTTTAGGTGTTGTGTTTTTTATCCTTTCTTATATACTTTTTGCTATTGCTAATAATGCTTTTGTTTTTATGATAGGTGTTGTGGTTTTTTTTATAGGATTTAATTTACACGAACCTATTATGCAAAGTTGTGCTAGTAAATTTGCTAAAGTTAATGAAAAAGGTGCAGCTTTAGGTATATTTAATTCTTTTGGTTATTTTGGAAGTTTTTTAGGTGGCGTTGTAGGAGGGTATTTTTTACATCATTTTAGTTTAAGTATTCTTGCTTTTATTTTAATTACTCTCTCTGCGGTATGGCTATTTTTGTTATTTTTTTTACAAAGTCCGGCTGATTTTAAAAATATATATTTATCATTAGATATTCAAAAAGATTTAAGTATTATTAAAGCTATCAATGGAGTTGTAGATGTGTATAAAAATTCTAAATTTTTAGTAGTAAAATACAACAAAAGAATTATCAGCGAAAAAGAAATTTTAGCAATTATTGATAATTAATAATTGCTTTATACGAAATGTTTTTCATTTAAAATTATATATAATTTTAAAGTAGAAATAAAAAATGTTAGTATTGCAGGACCTAAAATAATACCCCAAAAACCAAAGCTTGAAATTCCAGCTATCATTGCAAAAAATATCAAAAGTTCATTAATTTGCGTTGGAATTTTAACTAGTTTTTTGTTGATCCATTTGAGAATATAAGGCTTAATTAGAGTATCTGCTATAAATGAAATTGTTATTATGCTATATAAAAATATTATTAAGGCTGCGTGTAAATTTCCATTAGCAAATTCATATAATGAAACAGGAACATATACCAAAGCACCTCCTACAACTGGTAATAAAGAACTAAAGCAAAATATTATTCCCATTAAAAAAGCGTCATAGCCATAAATTTTTGTAATGATACCAAATAAAATTCCTTGCAAAATAGCATTTAAAACCATAGAATAAAATACTACAGACATTACATTACTTACTTCACTTAAGATTCCTTGAGTTTCTTCTTTTTTCATAGGTATTATAGTTTTTATATAACTAATTATCTGGGAACCATATAAATTTGCAAAGAAATAAAATATACAAATTAACACCATATCAGTTAAGAATTTAGTGCCAAATTTGGTAGCACTAGAAAGATAGGTCAAGATATTTTTTGATAAAGAATTCAAATCAATACTTGTTAGAATTTCTTTGATTTTTGGCTCTATAAAGCTTAGAGTTTCTGGTAATTGGAGATTATAATTTTTAAAGTATTCTATAGTATTGTAAATATAATTTATATCGAAATTTTTTGCTGCTTTAGCAAGCTCTATAATAGCATACACAAAAGGAATAAAAAACAAAGCTAGGGTAAATAAAGTCGTTGCAAGAGCAGCTATAACTTTTTTATCTTTAAAAATCATAAGAGATTTGACATTGATATTTGAGGTAGAAACAGCCATTAAGCTAGCTATAGCTATATTCATTAAAAATGGCTTAAAAAGATATAAAACCCAAAATAAAACAATTAAAATAAAACTTATTAAAAAAAATTTACTATTTTTCATCAAATAACCCTTTATCATACTTTAGTTTTAAAATATCAAAACTCTTTAAGCTCGCTATCCTACCTTTAGCCGTTCTTTCTATATAACCATTAGCAAGTAAATAAGGCTCAACTACATCTTCTATAGTATTTTCATCTTCACTTAAAGCAGCAGCTATACTAGAAAGTCCTATAGGTTTTCTTTTAGCATCGATTAAAAGTTCTAAATACCTTAAATCCATAGCATCAAAACCAAGCTCATTTACCCCTAAAGAATTTAGTGCTTCTTTTGCTCTTTTTTCATTGATAGTATTTTCATCATTAACATCTGCAAAATCTCTCACACGTTTTAATAATCTTAAAGCTATTCTTGGAGTAGAACGACTACGTTTGGCTATCTCTAAAGAAGCTTCTTTTTCACAAATTTTATTAAGTTTTGTAGCAGCTTTTTCTAAAATAATAGCAAGTTCATCATTTTTATAAAATTCTAAACGAAATTGCATACCAAAACGATCTCGCAAAGGATTGCTCAACATACCTGCTCTTGTTGTTGCTCCTATTAAAGTAAATTTTGGTAAGTCTATTTTTATAGTTTGTGCTGCTGGCCCACTGCCTATTATTATATCAAGACGATAATCTTCCATAGCAGGGTAAAGCACTTCTTCAATAGCTGGACTTAAGCGGTGAATTTCATCTATAAAAAGGATATCGCCTTCGCTTAAATTTGTTAATATTGCTGCTAAATCTCCGCTTTTTTCTATCATAGGAGCTGCGGTTGTTTTGATATTTACTCCCATTTCATAAGCTATAATATTTGCTAAAGTTGTTTTTCCAAGCCCTGCAGGCCCACTAAAAAGTATATGATCTAAGCATTCATTTCTTTTTTTAGCTGCTTTAATAAAAATTTTTAAATTTTTTTTGATATTTTCTTGCCCTATATATCCATCAAAGCTAGAGGGTCTTAGTGAATTTTCATAACTTTCATCTGGTGTAAATTTTTCAATTTCTACAATTCTGTCCATAATTATTACTTAATATAAATTTAAGTTAAAATACTAGCAAAATATAGTTTTAAATTTGATAAAAAGCTTATATCTTTGCAAGATTAATCTCGTAAAGATATAAATAAATTGTCAAAAATCTTTGAAAATTTCTTCTAATCAATTTCTAAATTCCTCATTTTTTATTCAAACATTTTTAATAAAATTTGTTATAATTTCTAGTCTATAACGAATATTAATGGTTAAAAATGGGAATTTTAGAGCAGTTAGAAAGAGATTATGAGCTTGAGGAAATTGAGCGTTTTTTATATTTTTTTAGAAGTCTTTGTGATATTTTAGAACCTTTAATCGTAAAACTTAGTAGCAGTAGTGAAAAATACAAAGAAGCTTTGAAAGATTTAGAACAAAATATCCACAATGTTGTATGGGCAGCTAAAAGACTAAATCTTGAAGAGCTTGTAAATTTTGGCACTTTTTGTGAAGAAATCACAAAACAAGCTTTAAAATTTGAAGGTCCAGCTAGTGATGAATTTACAGATTGGATGCTTTTAATAAGTGATCAATTTGAAAAATATTGTTGTAGCTATGAAAATAATGATGCTGTTTTAGCAGTTTTTAATCCTTTAATTGCTAATGTTCCAGATAAAATTTCTAAATAATGGGGACGACTTGGCTTCGACAGGAGTAGAGTGGCCTTGGTGGCATGTCGCTTTAAGCAAAGCGTAAAAAGCTTAAAATTAAAATTAAACGCAAACAACGTTAAATTTGCTCCTGCTTACGCTAAAGTTGCGTAAGTTCAGTTGAGCCTGAATTTTAGATGATACTATCTAGTTTAAAATTTAGTCATCTTTGATAGTGTAGATTAAAAAGTGACAATTTTTAATCGAAATTAAAGTCTTAGTCTAGCTTGAAATTTTGGAAGGTGAGTTTAGCTAGATGAAATTTTCACCTTTGCTAAACATGTAGATACTGCGGTTGTTTTATTTTTGGACAGGGGTTCAATTCCCCTCGTCTCCACCAAATTTTAAGTTTATGTATCGATTTATTAGAATTTAATATTTTTATAATATAATCTCATCAAAGGTTCCTTGCTACTGATAAGACTTCAAGGAAGGCTTCTTTTTAGATAGGTAGTGAGGTCTTTCAATAATACTTTGTTATTCTTTCTTTCGTTACAATTTCTTCATCTAAAATATATTTTTTTATTTTTTCATAAAAATATGTATCATTTTTTTCATATTTTCTTTGTATAGCCCAATTGATGTAGTCAATAAGCTGTAAATTAACACTAGAGGCACTACAATGGTGAAAAATATCATATCTTATATTTAATTTATTATTAGTTATATAAGTATTTACTCCATTTTTTATTGCTTTAATTTGGGTTTGTTTATTTTTTTGAACGGGTAAATTGTCTGTTATTACTATAAAGTTTTTTGATGTTTTAAGTTTTTCTAGTAGTTTTATGATTGCATAACTCAAATTTTCAGCGTAAAAATTAGATTTTTCTTTTATTTTTTCAGGCATGACTTTTGGTTTTTCTAATATATAAGAATAGATTTGTATATCATTGTCTTCAAATTTGGAGATTAGATTAAAAAGATGTTCTCTTATGTGCTTGTTATCTTCACATGCATGAAATTTCTCTATATCTAGTCTATTATTTAAAGGATTTAAGTTTCTTTCAAGTAAAGAATATCTATAAGATGAGATAGTTTCGTGTAATTTAAAAGGACGCTTTTTAACTAAAAAGCTAAACATGTAGTATTTAGAACCTTTTTCACTAAAATCCATATCTCCAGATTCATCTACGAAAAAATACAAAACATCTTCAAAAGATTCCAAAAATGACTTTTCATTAATTTTAAAATCTATATTCTCAACTTCATTAATATTATCAAAACTAATAAGATTTAAAATTTTTATAATTTCTCTACGAATATTTTTATCACAATTGTTAAAATCAAAAATGTATTTAGGGTTTACTTTAAAAGTTATCTTTTTCCATATTCCATCAAAGGAATACTCTAAATTTGTATCCTCTAGCTTATCTGCTATATCAAAGTATCTTTTTTGTTTTAGTAAATTTTGAATAAGTTTTATAGCTTTATTATCTGATATATCCATGTTTTATCTTTTTTTGAAAATAAAAGTATATTATATTTGATTCTAATTTAAATTACAATATAAAGCCCAATATAAGCATTTTCTTAGTATTTTAAAAAGTTCTTTTTGTTATTATTTTGAAAAAAATACTAAGGTATTCTATGAATTTTTATGAAGAAATTAAAAAATATTTAAATAATAATCTTTTCACAAATTATACTTTAGAAGTAGATTTTC
>NZ_JAHHTD010000046.1 GCF_020024835.1 Campylobacter sp.
GTATTTATCAAATTTAGATCTTTAAAAAAGATTTTTTTAAAGGTGAAAGTCGATTCTAAATTTATAGTTTTGATGAAATTTAACAATTCTTGAAAATATTCTTTAAAAATTTTATAAGTAAATATAAATACAAAACTTAAAACAAATAAAAATACAATCAATATAAAAGCATTTTGTAACCAAAATTCTATTTTTATATCTTTAGGATAAACTATGATGATATATTGAAAATTATCATAAGTATAAGCTTGATAATAAATTGTTTTGTCATTAAAATGAGCCTTAGTTAGCTTGATATTAAATTTATCAATAAAAAAAGAAAAATCTTTTAATGATGTAATGATTTCATTTTCTTTTTTGATGATAAAATCAGCTCTTGTTTGTGTTGCAAATTTTAAAATATTGTCTTGATTAATTTCTTTAAGTAAGCCAAAATTTAAGGTATCGTGCAAGGTTTTTAATTTTTGTTCATAAGTGCTTTTTATGATATCATCGATGTATTTTTCATTTATAATAAAAAATAAAAGCACAAAAAAACTACAAAAAAAGCTAAATAAAATTAAAAAAAAAGTTTTAATTTTTAGCAAAATTTATACCCCACAGATCTTATCGATATAATTTTTTCTTTTATTTGAGGTATTTTTTGCTTTAATCTTACTATGGCAGTATTGATAGTTTTGTCGCTAGTAAGATCATTTTTCCATACTTGTTCGCTTAAAAATTGTCTATTTAATAGTTGATTTTTATGGGTAAAAAAGCATTTTAAAAGCTCAGTGTCTAATGTAGTTAAATTTATATTTTTATCTTTATAATAAAGTATTCTTTCTTCAAAATATAAAATAAAATCACCGCAAATGATTTTTTCTTTTTGAATTTTATTTCTTTTAGAAACTGCTTTGATTCTAAATAATAATTCATTAAAATCAAAAGGTTTGCAAATATAATCATCACACCCTTGCTCAAAGCCGTCTAAAATATCTTTTTGTAAGGTTTTAGCACTAAGAAAAATAACATTTTCCTCATAGCCTTTTTTTCTCATTTTTTTAATCATTTCAATACTATCTCCACTTGGAAGATTTCTATCCATAATGATTAAATCAATGTCATTATCATCTAAAAAGCTTTCTAAATTTAAAAAATCAAAAAAACTAAAAACATTGATATTTTCTTGTTTTAATCTAAAACACAAAAGCTCATTTAAATCTTTATCATCTTCTATCAAAACTAAATTTAACATTTAAAGATTATATCAAAAAATGCTTGTATCCAAAATGTTTCCATTTTGTTTTAAATTTTTATTATTTTTTAAAGGAGCAAATTTATGAAAAAAGTTTTAGCTTTAAGTTTAGTAGCTTTTATGAGTTTGAGTGCAACAGATCTTAAAATAGCTGGCTCATCAACTATGTATCCTTTTACTTCTTTTGTTGCAGAAGAATATGCTTTAATAAAAAATGTCAAAACTCCTATAGTAGAAAGTTTAGGAACTGGCGGGGGTTTTAAAGTTTTTTGCGAGGGTATAACTAGCATATCTAATGCTTCAAGGGCTATAAAATCTAGCGAATTTGAAGTTTGTCAAAATTCTGGTGTTAAGGATATTCTTGGGGTAATGATAGGCTATGATGGTATAGTTTTAGCTCAAAATAAAATCAATATTCCATTAAATATCACAACAGAAGAATTATTTTTAGCTTTAGCTAAAGAGATACCACAAAATGGGAAATTAATTTTAAATCCTTATAAAAATTGGAACGAAATTAATCCAAATTTACCTAATAGAAAAATCACCATTTATGGGCCTCCTTCTAGCTCTGGAACAAGAGATATTATAGAAGAATTAATTATGATAAAAAATTCTAAAAAATTTCCAGAATATAAAGATAAATACAAAACAATACGTCAAGATGGAGCCTATATACCAAGTGGAGAAAATGATAATTTAATTATTTCTAAATTAAGTGTAGATAAAGAAGCTTTTGGATTTTTTGGGTATGGATTTTTAGTAAATAATGAAGACAAAATTAACGCTGTAAGTATAGATAATATTCAAGCAAATAATGAAAATATTTCTAATGGAACTTATAAATTATCAAGATCTTTGTTTATTTATGTTAATGCTAAAAATAAAGATGCGATTGAATTTGCAAAAATTTATATAAGTGATGATTTAGCTAAAACAGGTGCGGAGCTAGAAAAAATAGGTCTTGTCCCTTTAAGTGATGATATGCTAAAACAAATGCAAAAACACGTAGATGATGAAAAAGTATTAAATCAAGAGCTTGTAAAAGCTGGAAAAATTTTTTAACAACAGGAATGAAAATTGATAAAAGAAAAAATAATTAAATTTATACTCTTTCTTTGTGCTTTCATTAGCGTAGTGGTGAGTTTTGCCATTATGCTAACTATTTTGATAGAAGCTTTGAAATTTTTTCAAAAAGAAAGTCTTTTTACTTTTTTATTTTCTAGTCAATGGGCTGTTGATACGGCTTTTGTTGGAGCTGATGGAGTAAGAAAAGAAGGTATTTTTGGTGCCTTGTCTTTATTTTGGGGGACTTTTTATATATCTTTAATTGCTATGATGAATGCCCTGCCACTTGGCATTATGTGTGCGATTTATTTAGGTGTATTTGCGAGTAAAAAGTCTAAAAATTATTTAAAGCCGATTTTAGAGATTATAGCTGGAATTCCAAGTGTTGTTTTTGGATTTTTTGCAGCGATAATTGTAGCTCCTTTTATAGTATGGTTTTTTTCTCTTTTTGGTATTAATGCTAGCTTTCAAAGTGCTCTTGGTGCAGGATTTATTATGGGGATAATGATAGTTCCTATTGTAGCTTCTTTGTCGCAAGATTGTATTGAAGCTGTTAATCAAAAAAGAATCAATGCAGCTTATGCTTTAGGTATGACAAAAAAAGAAGTGGTTCTTGCAGTAATTTTACCAGAAGCTTTGCCAGGTATAGTAGCTGCTTGTCTTTTAGGGCTTTCAAGAGCACTTGGTGAAACTATGATAGTGGTTATGGCTGCTAGTTTAAGACCAAATTTAAGCTTAAATTTCTTAGAGGATATGACAGCAGTTACAATTAAAATAGTAGAAGCTTTAAGCGGAGATCAAGCTTTTGATAGTTCTTTGACATTAAGTGCATTTTCCTTAGGATTTGTGCTATTTGTTATCACTTTGATTATTAATATTTTTAGCGTTTATTTAATCAATCGCTTTCATAAAAGGAAAAATTTATGAAAAAATTATTTAAAAAAAGAAAAAAGTCTTCAAAATTTTTTAAGAGATTTTGCAAAATGGGTCTTTATATAAATCTTATTTTTCTTGGTATTTTTTTATCAAGTATTTTTTATTTAGGTTTTGGAGCTTTTAAACAAACTTATATTTATACTTATGCAGAAAGAAATTCTTTAGTTTATGAATTACTATCTCGCACAGAGCAAAGAAAAATTAGGTCTTCTCAAACAAATGAGAAAGCTTGGTTTTTAGCAAATGCTGAAGTAGATCAATATATGAAAAAAAATTACAACAAACTCAATGACAAACAAATACAACTTGTAAATGAGCTAATGCAAAAAGGGCAAATACAATTAAAATTTAACGCAAATTTTTTCTTAAATGGAGATTCAAAATCACCAGAAAATTCAGGTATTTTATCTTCTATTGTTGGGACTTTGCTTGTGATGATTGTTTGTATGGTTGTTTGTATGCCAATTGGAATTGGTGCAGCAATTTATTTAGAAGAATTTGCATCGCAAAATTTATTTACGCATTTTATAGAAGTTTGTATAAATAATCTTGCTAGTATTCCTAGTATTTTATTTGGACTTTTAGGATTAGGGGTATTTATAAATTTATTTCATATACCTAGATCTTCAGCTATTGCAGGTGGTCTTACATTAGCTATAATGAGTTTGCCAATTATCATAGTCTCTACAAAAACTGCATTAAAAAGCGTAGATATTAATATAAAAAATGCAGCCTATGCTTTAGGTATGAGTAAATTTCAAATGATTAAAGGCATAATGCTCCCTTTAGCTATGCCTATAATACTTACAGGTTCTATCTTAACTTTAGCACAAGCTATAGGAGAAACAGCACCTTTGATGATAATAGGTATGATAGCTTTTATTCCTGATGTAGCCAGTAGTATATTTTCTCCAACTAGTGTTTTGCCAGCTCAAATTTTTACTTGGTCTGCTATGCCAGAGCGTGCATTTTTAGAAAGAACTGCAGCTGGAATTTTAGTTTTATTAGGACTTTTAGTTATTTTAAATTTAAGTGCTATTTTACTTAGAAAATATTTTCAAGGAAAGAATTTATGATTATTGCTAAAATCGTTGATTTAAATTTATTTTATGGAAAAAAACAAGCTTTATTTGATATTAATATGCAAATACAAAAAAACAAAATAACAGCTTTAATAGGTGCTTCAGGTTGTGGAAAATCAACATTTTTGCGATGTTTTAATCGTATGAATGATAAAATCGCTACGATTGATGGGCTTGTAGAAGTAAATAAAAAAGATGTTAAAAATCAAGACGTAGTTGTGCTTAGAAAAAATGTGGGTATGGTTTTTCAACAACCTAATGTTTTTGTAAAAAGTATATATGAAAATATAGCTTATGCTCCAAGACTTCACGGAATGATACAAGATAAAAATCAAGAAGAGCAATTAGTTGTAGATTGCTTGGAAAAAGTTGGTTTATTAAAAGAGGTAAAAGACAAGCTTCGTCAAAGTGCTTTAGCACTTTCTGGTGGCCAGCAACAAAGACTTTGCATAGCAAGAGCATTAGCGATAAAACCTAAACTTTTGCTTTTAGATGAGCCAACTTCAGCTCTTGATCCTATATCATCAAGCATTATAGAAGAACTTTTAAAAGAACTTAGTCGAAATTTATCTATGATTATGGTAACTCACAATATGCAACAAGGAAAAAGAGTGGCTGATTATACTGCATTTTTTCATTTGGGTAAGTTGATAGAATTTAATGAAAGTAATGAATTTTTTGATAATCCACAAGAAGAAAAAACAAAAGCTTATTTAAGTGGTATTTTTGGATAAATAATTTCATTTTTATGATTTTTAGATATAGTTTTATGTGATCTTAAAAAGGATATGTATGCTTATAGATAAAACTTATTTTATAGATTCTTGTGATGATGAAGAGCTTGATATAAAAAGAGAAAACAAGCTTGAATACAGAATTACTTATGATGATAGTAAAAAAATGAAAGCTATAGTGTTTGTCATAGGTGGGTATGGAGCGAATTCAAATATGGTTTTTGTTGATTTTAACAGGCAATTTGTAGCTAAAAAATACGATGTTATAGCAGTGAGCGTTTTGTATCATTGTTTTTGCCAAAGAAAAAGTGATGTGCAAAGATATAGTGCCCAAACTACGTTTATAGAAGAGGACTTGCCAAATTTAGAAAAAGTTTTAAAAGAATTTGACATTGATACGTGTGGTCTTAATATTTATTCTGCTTGGGATTATTATCATCTTTTAAATGAAACTATTAGCGATTTAAAAGAAAAAAATCTTTTAGAGCAAGATTATCAAGCACATTTTAGTGGAACCTTTGTCCCGCCAAATAATGAGTATCAAAATTTTGGCATAATGGCAGCAATTGATCATATAAATGCTTTAAAAGATATCTTAAATAATTACCCTCAATTTAAAAATTTACCTAAAATCTACGGGGGGGGGTCTTATGGAGGTTATTTAGCTTTGATGTGTGCAAAAATAGCTCCTTGGTATGTCGATGGAGTGATAGAAAATTCAGCTGCAATTTTGCCACCATTTGAGTATTTTTTAGGAAAAGAATTTGATAAAGAAGATAGTGTATGTTATGACCCAAATGTTGTGATTCATTGTCAAGTTAAAACTCACTGGACTAGGAAAAATCCAAATTCTCCTTATTATTTTGCAGATGAAAATTATCTAATAAGAGCTTTATTAAATCAAACTCATTTAATATTACAAGCTCAAAAAAGTAAAGATATAGTTTATATAAGCTATCACGGCTTAGAGGATACTCTTACTCCAACTGATTATAAAATTCAAATAATACAAATACTAAAAGCACTAGGCTATGAAGTAGATTTTCATCTAATAGAAGAAAAAGATATAGATGGTAAATTTATTAAAGATTTAAAACACGGATGTGGAATTTCTGATAAAGTATTATTTAATAAAGAATTACCAAAAATGTTAGAAAAATTAAAAGATAAGGAATTTAGCATAAGAGAAGATAGCATTTCTTATCCTTGCAAGGATAAAGTTTTTACTTTTAAGGATGAAAATGATAAATTTTGTCTTTCAATTATATAAAAATTAAAAGAGGTTAATATGACAGCTTATTTACATATAGGGACTACAAATACAGGCAATCAAGAAAAACAAGGTTTTTTAATGCAAAATGAAGATAAACTTTTAGAGCAAGGTTATATATATCCAAAAAGCTTAAGAATGGCAAATAGACACTGGGTCTTGGTTGATATAGTCTTAGAATTAGTTAAAAAAGAAAAACTAAGCTCTAATGTTTTAGATGATTTAGATGATGAGCGTTTGATTAAGGCTGTTGAAAATTTCAAAATAGAAGCAAAACTGCATAAAGATAAAAAATTTATTTTTTCAGCAGAGGGCATAGTCTGGGATTTTTCCACTAAAAAACATATAGAAATTTTAAAAAAAGTAATGGATAATTTAGGATTTACAAAAGTTTATGAAATAGTTTATTTTAGATCCACGCTAGATTATTTAAATTCTCACTGCTCACAAGATATTAAAAATAATATGGGATTTTATTCAGCTGATTTTAAACCAGATGAACATCCTAGAAAATATATTTTTGATTATGAGTGGATTTGTAAAAGCCATAGTGAAGTTTTTGGAGAAGAAAATTTAATAGTTAGATTGCTTAGAGAAGAATATGTCGGCGGAACTTTGTTAAAAGATTTTGTGTATCACTTGGGCTTAAAATGGGATGAGAGTTTTGTGCTAAAGCAAAACAAAAATGAAAGTTTTAATCTTTTAGGTATGGAACTTCAATCAAGGCTAATTAAAAAAGATTTGCAAGGTCAAAATATCAACTCATTGCTTTATATCGCTAGAAAAACTTTCGAGGGCACAAGCGATAGTAGATTAAAATTTAAAGTTGCAAAAGATATTGCAAAATCTTATGTTGATTATTATGAAAATTCTAATGAGTGGGTTAGAGCTAAATACTTTCCGCATAGAAAAACTTTATTTGAACCTATAAATTGGGACGAATACAAAGAAAACCCAACCTTAACTCAAACAAATGAAAAAGACTGGGATCAAGTAGCTGAATTTATAACTCAAATCATAATATCTAAAAATAAAATTATAAATTCTTTGAAAAAATAATTAATTATATGCTTTCATAAGCATATTTTTTATATTTTCCAAATTCTCAAAATTTTCAGGATTGATGTATTCGGCTTTTAGTGGTGCCCCAAAGAATTTTTCTATTTCTGCTACTAAAGCCATTATATCTATACTATCGATTATGTCTTCACTAACTAAATTTTGAGTGTTTTCATCCACATCTGCTCTTTCTATATTTAAGAAAAATTGTTGGACATCTTTTAAATTTATTTGCATATGAACTCCTTTATTTTGTGATTATATCAAAAATTTAATTGATTTACCCTATCTTGATCACTATCCCCTTTAAAAATAGCATAATTTTTCTTTTTACTTTTAATGGCAAAATAAATATCAATATTTTCTTTGACAAAAGGTTCATAATATACAGGTATTATTTCGTTTTCTTTTTTTAAATTAAAACCCATTTTGATGAAAAAATTTTTATCTGGTATGTAGCAAATTAAACTTACAAATTCACAATTTTTTTGATTTAGTAAATTTTGAAATTCATAATATAAATTTGTTTTTATATTTCCTAAAAAATCAACTATTAGCATACATTTTGATTTATTGTGTTTTATAGTTCTAGTAAAAAATACTGCCTTTAAAATTCCATTTTTAAACACCCCAAAAGCTTCGTATTTATACATACGATGTCTTAAATAGCGGTTTATAAAATACTTTAAGCTTTTATTAGGAAAAAATATAAATTCAAGCTTGCTTTTTTGAAGCTCATTAATGGTAAGTTTTTTTATATTTATGGCATTGTTTTTTTTATATTTTTTTGTGCTATTGTCAAATTTAGCAAGTTTAAATTTTTTCTTTTTATCATTTTTTATATAAAAATTATACAACTTGTCTATTTTATTATAAGCAAATAAAGATACAAATTTTTGTGAAAATTCTGACATTCCAGCAGATGAAGTATGCTTTATATTTAAAATATCTACTAGATGTTTATAAAGCTTTAAACCTAAGGAAGGGTATTGTTTTTTAGCACTCCACAAAGAAGTCCAAACATTTATATCTTCGCAATTTGTATCGTATTGACTTTGCAATATAAAACCTAAAATTCCATCAAATTCTTTGGTATTTGTATTATAAGCTACTAAAAAATTATATCTTTGATGATTTTTATCAAAATGCTGAAAATCTAATACAAGTTTTGATTTTACAAAAATATGATCTTCTTTCCATTGAGTTTTTATATAGTTTTTTAAAAGTTCGTATTCATCATACTTACAAAATCTTATTTCGTGATTCATCCTAAACTCGCCTTGCCATATTTAAATTCATTACAATCATATCTTGCTAGAGTATAAGGATTTTGCAATAAATCTTTTACATCTATATCTTTTTTATATTCTGTTAAACTCACAAAAGCAAAATCCACTTGATTTTTTAATAAAATTTCTTTTGAATACAAACTAAATTCTCCATACGGATAGCAAAATGTTTTTACAGGGCTTGTAAAATTTTTTAATTTTTGAAAAGAAATTTCTATTTCTTTAATCTCTTCATATTTGTTTATATTTAAAAAATTTAGATGATTTTCGCTATGAGATCCTATTATCATTTCAGATTCGTGCATTATTTTTAAC
>NZ_JAHHTD010000047.1 GCF_020024835.1 Campylobacter sp.
TCTTTTTTATCTTCTTTTTTATCTTCTTTTTTATCCTGTATATTATTTTCTTTATTTGGCTTTTGAGTTTTTATTTTTTGATCTTGAATAATTTCTAAAGCATTTTTTAATTTTGAAATTTCTATTTCACTAATGCCCTCTTCTTTTAATTCTTCTATATAAGCCCTATCATCAAATCCTAAAAAATTCGAACTTACAATCAACCTCTTTAAAATTTCTTTTTTTTCTTCTTCATTATCATTGATAACACTTTGAATATATAAAGATTTTAATTGTTGATGTAACGATAATTTCTCTTCAGAAGTAGAAGTTAAAAAAAATTTATCAAAATCTTTAATCTCAATGCTTGCAAATACACTTATGCAACAAAATGCTAAAAATAAAAAAAACCTAAGCATTTTCACCATAAACTAATTTTTCAATCAATTCTTTAACACTAATTAATTTATCTAATCTATAGCCATTTTCACCTGTAAAAAATAAACCAGTATCTCTTTTGCCACTCCAAGCATCATAGAGTCTATCGGCAATACAATATCCAACTTTTGCTGCTTCTTTACCTCTTCCACAAGGCGCAACACAATTACTAATGCAATTAATTTTTGGACCATTTCTTTTATCAACAAGATCCAATAAATTAGTTCTTACTCCTCTTGCAGGATATCCAACTGGCGATTTTAATAATTCTATATCCTCTTTTTTACAATTTAATAAAATTTGCTTAAAATCATCACTTGCATCACACTCAAATGTCCCTATAAAACGAGTTCCTATTTGCACCCCATTTGCTCCTAAAGACATCACTTTTTCTATATCTTCCTTACTCCAAATGCCACCAGCTGCAATCAAAGGAATATTACCCCAGTTTTTTATTTCATCTGCTACCTGAGGGACAATATTTTCTAATTGATACTCCTCCATTAAACATTGTTCATAAGTAAAACCTTGATGACCACCACTTTTTGGCCCTTCAACCACGACAGCATCAGGCAAACGATTGTATCTACTTTGCCATCTTTTACAAATAATTTTTAAGGCTTTAGCCGAAGAAACTATAGGGACTAAAGAAACACTAGGATAATCTTGAGTAAATTCAGGTAAATTAGTAGGAAGTCCCGCACCTGATACAATAACATCAAAACCAACTTCGCAAGCATTACGAGCTATTTGAGCGTAATTGTTGCTTGCATACAAAATATTACAACCAAGTGGCGCATCACCACATATTTTTCTAGCATTATTAATTAAAGCCTTTAATCCTTCTTTTGAATAAAAATTATCACTCCCATAAGGCTTTGCATTAAATTCTTTACTTATGTGTATTCCATTTTCATAATATCCTGTTCCTACTGAAGATATAATTCCCAAACCACCATTTAATGAAACTGCCGAAGCTAACCTATCCCAACTAATCCCTAGTCCCATTCCACCTTGAAAAATAGGATATTTTATTTCATGTTTGCCGATCCTTAGAGCTTTAAAACTCATTTTTCCACCTTTATTTTAGCGAATTTTCTTTTTCCAACTTGCAATATATATTCGCCTTCGCCAATATAATACTGCTCATCTTGTATTTTTTTACCATTAATACTCACTGCATTAGCAAGAATTAATCTTCTAGCCGCAGAAGTTGAATTTTCTATCTTGCATTCAACTATGGCTCTTGCAAGCCAAATTTCACCTTGCAATACAAAACATTTTATATCACTTGGCAATTCTTTATTGCTATGAATTTTATCAAATTCTTCCTTAGCATTTAAAGCACTTTTTTCATCATGAAAACGTGTTGTAATTTCTAAAGCCAAATTTTCTTTTGCTCTTTTAGGATGTAATATTCCTTTTTCAATATCAACTTTCATTTTATTTATTTGACTTAATTTTTCATGACTTAAAAGCTCATAATAACGAAACATTAAATCATCATTAATACTTAAAATTTTAGCATACATATCTTTAGCTTCTTCTGTAACACCTATGTAATTTCCTAAACTTTTACTCATTTTATTAACGCCATCTAAACCCTCAAGTAGTGGCATCATCATCACAACTTGTTCTTTAGAAGTATTATAAACTCTTTGAAGTTGTCTTCCCATTAAAAGATTAAATTTTTGATCTGTTCCTCCTACTTCAATGTCGCTGTTTAATGCAACACTATCATATCCTTGCAATAAGGGATATAAAAATTCACATATAGAAATAGGACTTTGTTCCTTAAAACGCTTAGAAAAATCATCTCTTTCAAGCATCCTAGCTACACTAAGTGTCGAAGTCAATTCAATAATACCTGCTGCACCAAGCTCATTAAGCCATTTTGAATTAAAATAAATTTGAGTTTTTTTTGGATCTAAAATCTTAAATACTTGTTCCTCGTAAGTTTTAGCATTTTTTAAAACTTCATTTTTATCAAGTTTTTTTCTAGTAGCACTTTTTCCAGTAGGATCACCTATTTGAGCTGTAAAATCACCTATTAGAAATTGAACAATTGCACCATGTTTTTGCAAAAATGCCATTTTACTCAAAATCACGGTATGTCCTAAGTGCAAATCAGAAGCTGTTGGATCAAACCCCACTTTTACAAAAAAATTTTCACCATTTTCATAATAATTTTTTATTAATTGTGAAAGCTTTTCCTCGTCAATAATTTCAGCTACCCCTCTTTTAACTTCTTCTAAAATTTCATCAAAATTCATAAAAAACCTTTTTTAATGATTATTATATGCATCAGTTAAAGATATAAAATCTAAAATTTTATATCTAGATTTTAATCTCTCTTTCACATTTTCTACATCAATATTATTTGGAAATTCTACATAAATTTCAAAATAATTAGCTAAAACTGATTCAATATCAGCTGAATTGATACTAAGAAGATTAATCTGCATTTTAGCTAATGTAGTTAAAAATTCAGCCAAAGAACCTTTTTTATTTTCTACAGAAACAATAATTTTGTAACTTTTTATAGAGCTATCATTCCAAGCAACAAAAACCATTTCTTTATTTTCATCTATCATTTTCATTGCCTGCTCGCATAATTTATGATGGATTATAACTCCAGTAGAATGTCTAAAAGCGATAATCTCATCTCCTCTTTTAGGCCTACAACAATAATCAAAACCTATAGTAGTAATTTTATAATTTGAACCAATCATAATACTTTCAAATTTTTGTTCTTTTTGCTCAAACTTATGAATTTTACTTGGCTCCATATATTTTCTAAGACAAACTACTACTTCTTTAAAATAATTAAAATCTAAAACTATTTGTCTTAACTTTTTACTAAATTTTTCATTTTCTAACCATTCCTCGATTAATTTTGCATCTTTGCTAAATACTGTCGAGAGAATATTAATAGCTATTTTATTATTAAGTTCTTTCCTTTTTTGTTTGCAAAAATCTCTTATGCTAGCTCTTGCTTTTCCAGTTTTAACACTATCTATCCACGAACATCTAAAAAATTCATCTTCAGATGTTTCAATACTCACTATATCACCATTTTTAAGAATAGTTAAAAGCGGCACCTTTACACGATTTACAAAAGCGGCTTTAGCGTGAAGTCCTATTTTTGTATGCACTTCATAAGCAAAATCTAACGCAGTAGCTCCTCTTGGGAGTGTAAAAATTTCACCTTTTGGAGAATATACTGCAATATCTTCTATATATAAACTATCCTTAGCATACTCATAAAGCTCAATAGCATCATAATTTTGAACATACTCACTATCTTTTCCATGCATTGAAATATCAGCAAGCCAATCTAAATTTGGAGTAGCTATGTTGCCTTCTTTATATTTCCAATGTGCTGCAACTCCAAATTCAGCAGTTTTATGCATATCAAATGTTCGAATTTGTGCTTCAATAATATTTTTTGCGTCAAAAAGTGTTGTATGTAAGGTTTGATATCCATTTTGTTTAGGCAAAGCTATATAGTCTTTAAATCTTGAAATCAAAGGATTAAAATGTGTATGCAAAATTCCTAAAGCTAAGTAACAATCATGCACTTTTTCAACTAAAATCCTCACACCTAAAAGATCTAAAACCTCATCAAGCCCTACACCTTTTCTTTGCATTTTTAAATAAATAGAGTAATTATGTTTAATTCTTTTATGTATGATAAAACTACCTTGTCTAAACCCATTTTTTAAAAATAACATTTCAATTTTAGTAATAAATTCATTAAAATCAAGTTGAATTTGTTGATCTTTTGAATTGATATAATTATCAATCTGAGTAAATTCCTCAGGCAATAAAAATTTAAAACTCAAATCTTCAAGTAAATTTTTTATACTAGAAATCCCTAATCTATGTGCAATAGGAGCATATACGACTAAAGTTTCCTCGCTTATTCTTTTTTGCTTATCTTCTCTTAAATAACTTAATGTGAGCATATTATGCAGCCTATCACAAAGCTTAATCACTAAAACGCTGACATCTTCAACACCCACTAAAAGCATATTTCTAAAAGTTAAAGCAGATTTTGCGAGTTTCTCATTAGATCCTGATCGTATCAAATGATCTTCTCTTATACTCACAATTTTTGTTAATCCTTGCACTAATTTAGCAACTTCTTCTCCAAAATTAGTCGCTAATTCAAATTCGCTACAATCTGTATCTTCTAATATATCATGCAACAATGCTGCTATAATCATAGATTCAACTGGACTTAAAAATGCAACAAGAGAAGCCACTAATATAGGATGAACAGCATAAGGTTCTCCACTTTTTCTAAATTGTTTGCTATGTTTTTGAATACAAATTTCCACAGCTTTTTTTAGAATTTTAGATTCTGGAAATACCATAAAAAGTATTTCCTTAGCCTTTTGTAAGTCTTTACAATTTTTAATATCTTCAACAAGTTTATCTAATAATAACTCATCATTTATTAATTTCAACAAAACCCTCTAAAACAATCTTATTTTCAGCAATTTCATATAAGGCAATATCGGTATATTTATACTTATTTTTATCTAAATTTACCAATGGTTCAGCTCCATTTGCAAGCTCTTCAGCTCTCTTTGCTACAACTAAAGCCAACTTGTATCTATCATCTTTCATTTTTTTAAGTGCTTGTGCGGCTACTTGTTCTATTCTCATTATAATCCTTTAATTAATTTTTAACAATGGAGCATAAGCTCATATCACCTTGAATAATTCTAAGCAAATTTCCTTCTTTAAACATATTACACACTATAATAGGCAAAGCATTATCTTTTGCTAAAGCAATGGCAGTATCATCCATAACCTTTATATTATCATGCAAAGCCCTTTCATAGCTTAATTCATTAAGCATAATAGCATCTTCAAATTTATTTGGATCTTTATCATAAATTCCATCGACCTTAGTTGCTTTAATAATAACATCTGCATCAATCTCAACAGCTCTTAATGTTGCAGCAGTATCAGTGGTAAAGTAAGGATTGCCTGTTCCACAAGCAAAAATTACTATTCGACCTTTTTCTAAATGCCTATGAGCTCTTCTCATAATATAAGTTTCACAAAAAGCTTCCATTTGTATAGCACTTTGCACTCTTACATCTAATCCTGCACTTTCTAATGCCTCTTGCATAGCTATAGAATTTATGACAGTAGCAAGCATACCCATATGATCACCGCTAGTTCTTTTAATAAGCCCGTCTCTAGCAGCAGAAACACCTCTTATTATATTTCCACCGCCAATAACTATACCTACCTCAATACCCTCATTTCTCAAACTCTTAATTTCAGAAGCTATATATTTTAAAATAGAATTTTCAATACCAAATCCATTCTCTCCAGCTAAGGCTTCCCCAGAAAATTTAACTAAAATTCTTTTCCCTTTGCGACTCATTAGACTCTCCTTATAATGTGCAAACTATACCAAAAATCGTATTAAAAAAAACTAATTTATCTAATCATTTCCAAAGGATTTATATGATAATTTTTTTGAGTTACTTCAAATGTTAAATCATTTTCAACTCTACCTATAATATAACCCTTTTTTATATTTCTTCCCACTTTAACACCTGGTGCAATTTTATCTAAATGAGCATAAATAGTGTGAATTCCTTCTTTATTTTCTACAATTACTACTTTTTTTAAAGTTGGAGTTGCTTTAGCAAAAACTATCTTACCATCTAAAACATTTCTTACTGCAGCATCAGGATTAATACTTTTTAAAACAACATTTTCATTATAAATTTTTATATTGTAAATTGGATCAACATAATTACCAAATTGCTGTTTTACGATATAAGATTCTAAAGGTGAAATAGTTTTTGCTCCAACATAACGTTTAACACTGCTTGTTTGGAAACCTGCTCCTGTTTGTTTAGTATTTTTTATTTTGCTATCATCTTGCTTTTGAACGATTTTTTCTTCTTGTTTTTCTTGAATAATTTTTAATTGATTAAGAGTTTTTCTTAACTCTTGCTGTTGTGCTTGCAACGAAGATAATTTTCTTGTATAAATTTCTTTATCTGTTTTTTGTTTTGCAATCTCTATTTCTTGTTTTTTTCTTAAATTACGCAACTCATCTATTTGATTTTTATATTCTTTTAAACTAGTATTAATAGTAGAAATTTGATTTTCTTTATCTTCGATTTTTTTATTAATATTTTCATAATCTTTAGAAATTTTAAGAAATTCATCATTAAAAATTTTATTTAAATTTCCTATTATTTCTAAAACTATAATACCATCTTCACTTTCTATATAATTTTGAGGTATAGCTAAATCATAAGCAAAATCTTTAGCAATTAGATCAATTAATTTTCCTTCAATTTTATTTTTATTTTTTAATAAATCTTTATTTTGATTATTTAATTGCTCTAAAGATTTTATTTGTGTTTTCACAGAACTTTCAAGTTTTGAAGTTTTATCACTCAAAAAGCTAATTTCACTAGCAATCTTTTTTAATTTTTTTTCATTATCTAAAATTTCTCCAGCTAAATCTTCAAGCTTCTTTGAAAGTTGCTTTACAATTCTTTCATTTTCTTTTATATCTTTTTGTTTTTGTGCAATTTCATCAGAATATACCAAGGAAATAAAAAAGAAAAAAAAGAAAATATATTTTTTCATTTTCTAACCTTAAGCATTACAAAACTTACACATAAAAAACAAATTGCCAACATTATTATAAAAATCAAAAATAAATTAGTAAAAATATTTATTTTAGGCAAACTTATATCAACACTTTGTAAAGATATTTTAATCAAATCAAGATCATACACTTGAGTAAAAAATAAAATTAAAATTAAAAATGCAATCAAACAATCAAGCAAAATTATCTTATAAAGCATAAGCGATCTAAACCAAAAAGGTGCCCCAAATAAACACATAATTTCTATTCTTTGAGTATGTTCAAAAAGCCATATCTTCATTTGTTTTAGCAATAATACAAAACTCAACAATATAATAATAAACAAGAAAAACCAAAGCAAAAATTTAACCAAAATAAGCATTTTATAAATCTTTGTATGAGTTTTAGCAAAAGTCTCTACTTTTAATATATTTGAATTTTGCAAAAGTTTATTTTTAAGCACATCAAGTTCTTTATGAGATAATAATTTATCCAATTTAAGAGTGTAAAATTTAGGTAATGTCTTCTTTAAAACTTCTAAATTTTTTTGCGAAAGATCGTTTTGAAGTCTATCTAGCATTAAATTTGGATCTAAAATATCCATTGATTTAAACTGCCCAACTTGTTTTTGAATATCATTTTTGTCTAAATGTATTTTAGAAACTATGATGATATTGTAATCTTTATTTAATAAGCTTTCATAGTGCTCTATCGTTTTATTAGTTATAATTAAAAACTCAAAAGCAAACATCATAACTATCAAAGCAAAAATCAAAGAAAGATGATTTTTAATCGATTTCATTCATTCTCCCATTTTCTATATTAAAACGACGATAATCAAGTCTTAAATTTGTAGGAATTCTATGAGTAACAACGACTACACAAGTTCCAAGTAATTCTCTTGCTGATTTTAATAAAGTCCAAATTATATCAGAAGAATATTCATCTAAATTTCCAGTTGGCTCATCACACAAAAGTAATTTAGGATTGTGCGCTAAAGCTCTTGCCATAGCAACACGCTGCTGCTCTCCTCCTGAAAGTTGAGCTGGTTTTTTGTCTGCTTTGAAAGTTAAATTTACATGTTTTAAAAGTTTAGCAGCTTGTTCTTTGCATATATTTTTACTATAACCTTTAATCATCAAAGGAAGCATTACATTTTTTTCTACACTAAATTCTTGAATCAAGCGATAATCTTGAAAAATAATACCTATTTTTTGTCTAAACTGCAATAAATCAGCATTTGAAATGTCGATTAAATCATTATCACAAACTTTTAATTTTCCACTAATTGGCGCTAAATCTCCATAAAAAGATTTTAATAAAGTAGATTTTCCACTACCACTTTTGCCAGTAATAAAAACAAAATCATTATCTTTTAATGAAAAACTAGCATTTTCTATAACAAGCTCATCATAACCAAGACAAAGCTTTTTAGCTTCTATCATTATTATATTTCCTCTAAAATTAATTTTTTAAATAATAAAC
>NZ_JAHHTD010000048.1 GCF_020024835.1 Campylobacter sp.
ATCACATAGATACTATAAATGAAGATAATTCTTTGCAATTTCATAAAAATATTATATGTGGAATATATTGGGTTTTGATTTTAATAGATAAAAGCAATAAAACAAACATCTATAAAAAGATAATTGATATAAATTTATTAATAGTCAATAAAATTAAATATAGCGGTATTAAGGCAGAGGCACTAGCATATGCCTTAAATTTTGCCAAAAAAATTAACAATGAAGAGCAAATATCAAAAATTAATTTACTAATACAAGAAAATAATAAAGAAATTGTCTCCAATTTTAAACCCGTATGTTTTAATATTCCAAAAGAAATTCAAGAAGCAATAGGGCGATTTGAAAATGATGTGAATGATTATTTAAAAATTAATTTTAATTTATTTCAATGTATTATTGGATTTTATCCATACTTTAAAATAAATTTTAAAAAAATAGAAGAAAATAAATCTTTCGTAGATTTTTTTAATACAATTTATTTTGATAGTAATAATTTAATAGAAAATATTGATAATTTCGGATTATTTAGGAAATATTATAATCAAATAATAATATCTTATCCTTGGATAAATATCTTAAAATCAAAACTACTTCAAAAGTTTTATCCAAGTAAAGAATATTTTTATTCTTTAACTTATGATAATAATATAATTCCAAAAGGGTATGAAGAAATTATAGCTAGAATGTTTTTTGCTGGGATACACAAAGACTATATGGACTTTTTTATATACGCTTCAGTAAGCATTGAGGCTATATTAAGACATATAATAGGTGAAGATGTTATAAAGAATGACAAAAAGAATTATCAAATACAAGAGTATGAAACTTTAGAAAATTTATTAGGCAAAATAAAGAAACGAAATCTTTTAGAGGAAGATATTATAAAAGAGTTGCGATTATTGTTTTGCAAAGATGGTCTTAATATTAGAAATAAAATAGCACATGCAAGATTTTCACACGATATTTTTAATAGGCATTATGTATTAGCTGATTATATGTGGGTTTTTTTGATGAATTTTTTTATTATAAATCTAAATAGAAAATAAGTTTTCTTTGCAAGGTAATCCTTGCAAAGAATTTATACAAATAAAGAATTCACGCTTTCATTGTGATAAACTCTGCGTATTACTTCTCCAAATATAGGCGCTACGCTTAAGATTTTGATTTTATCTATTTTTTGTTTTAAAGGAATAGTGTCAGTTACTACTAGCTCATCTAACGCATCTTTTGCAATTCTTTCATAAGCTATGCCACTAAGTACAGGGTGGGTGCAACAAGCTATAACTGATTTTGCACCTTTATTTTTAAAAGCTTCAGCAGCTTTTACTATAGTTCCAGCTGTATCTATAATATCATCAACTAAAATGACCTCTTTGTCTTTTACATCGCCAATGACATTCATCACTTCGCTTTCATTAGCTTTTTCTCTTCTTTTATCCACTATGACTATATCAAGTCCTAAGGCTTTTGCTACACTTCTTGCTCTTGCAATTCCTCCTATATCAGGGCTTGCAATGATAGGATTTTTATAGTTTTTATTTTTAATATAATCATTAAAAATGATACTTCCATAAAGATTATCCACTGGTATATCAAAAAATCCTTGAATTTGCCCTGCATGTAAGTCAATAGTAGCTACTCTATCTACTCCAGCTGATTGTATAAGATTTGCTACTAATTTTGCAGTAATTGGAACCCTAGGACTTGCTTTTCTATCTTGTCTTGCATAGCCAAAATAAGGTATGATAGCAGTTATAGAGCTTGCACTAGAGCGACGCAATGCATCTGTCATTATTAAAAGCTCCATTAAATTATCATTAGTTGGAGCACAAGTACTTTGTATGATAAATACTTCTTTGCCACGCACGCTTTCATCTATTTGTATGCTGATTTCTCCATCACTAAAACGTTTAACTCCAGCATTGCTTAAGGGTAAGGAAAGGTATTTTGAAATTTTTTTTGCAAAGTCTTCATTTGCAGAACCAGAAAATATTTTATATCCACGCATATATAGTAGCCTTAGAATTTTTTATTGATGATATAGAATTTTTTTTAAAAATACAATTAATTTTTAAATTAAAAACCATGTAATCTTTTTAAGTCAGAATCTATGGCTAATTTATTGCCTTTTTTATCTACACTTACGTAAGTTACAATTGCTGAAGTTACATGTATGCAATATACATTGCCATCTTCATTTGCTCTTTGTGTAGCAACTTCTACTTCTACTGTGATGGAAGTGGTTCCTACTTTAATAATCTTAGCATAGCATGATACTAAATCACCCACGTAGATAGGTTCTTTGAAAATAATCTTATCTACAGCAACGGTTACAACTCTTTGAGGTGAAATTTCTCTAGCTGCTATAGCACCGGCTAGATCTATTTGAGACATAATCCAGCCACCAAATATATTGCCTGCTGGGTTAGTATGGCTTGGCATAGCTATGACTTTTAATTTAGGTTCTTGCATATCTTTCATAGTATTCTCCTAGTTGTTTTAAAAAAAATATTATAATTAAGAATCAAAAATAAAGAAAGGTTTATATGAATGATTTTAAACAAATAATACAAATAGTAAAAAATAGAAAGCAATACATAAATAATTTATATAAAATTTTACAAGATGAACAAAAACATCCTCTTATAGATCGAGCGTTAGAATTAGCTGAGCTTGATAATGAAAAAAACAATATTTTAGCTATATTGCGTCGTTTAGTGGATTTAAAAGAGGAAAATTTAATTCAAGAGCTTGAGAAAAAAGGTTTAAAAGAAGAAGAAATTACTCAAATTAAATACAAAGTCCATTCACTAGTAAGATCTTTTTATGAGGTAGAGCATCAAGATCTCATTGATGAGATAAAGGGTAAAAAATTGCTTGATGATTTTTATTTAAGTTTGATTCAAGGTATTCACAATATCGGAATAGTTATGAATTCTTTTGATATTGTGTGGAGCAAACAGATTTTAGACGCCAATAATAAAATTTTAAAAGAGCAATTTTCGACATTGGGTGATGCTTTAGAATTTTTAAAACAAAATAAACTTTATCAATTAAATCAAGATGGAGAAATTTGTGAAAGAAGCTATGGGGCTTTAGTTAAAATTGGAACTATTTGGAGGTTTTTACCTTATGCAAAGGCTTTTGAAAATGAGGTTTTAAAATTAGAATATGAATTTGACAAACTTTTAGAAAAATTAAAAACTTTTGAACTAAATGATGAGAAAGAAGCTTATATAGCGTATATAGAAAAATTAAAATTTGCTTTTTGTGAAAAGGATAATAATGAAGTAATTAAAAAATGGCAAGAAGCTGAATTTGCTTGGATGGAAGTTAAATCACCTTTGCAAATAGGTCATCCATTAGAGTATTATGAAGATTCTTACACTCACGCAGTAGCACTAGAATGGGATATACGTTTAGAAGATATGAGTGATTTTGACGCAAGTATTTTTAAAGAGCAAATAAAAGAAAGTTTTTCTATGATTTATGAACAACTAGAAGAAAAAGATGAAAAACTTTTTGAGGAAGTAAATTTTAATCTTGATAGAACTCAACTTTATATTTGCGTGCCTATGATTTTTTATGGAGCAAATCTTAAAGGACTTTTTTCTGCTCAAGTTGTGCCAAATGATGAATATGTTAGCAATATAGCTGGTAAAAAAATTTTTGCTTTTTTAAATTATGTTTATGAAAATGTTAAAACTAAACCATTTATGAAGCTTTCTTCTATGGTTTTTGAAAAGGAATTTTTAGATTATGGAAGAGAGATTTTGTTTTACAATGAAAAATTATGGAAAAAAATATATGAAGTTTCAACCATAGGACATGAATTTGGACATATTTTCTTTATAGCAAATGATAGTGAGAAGAAAATGAATCAAAATGGAGTATTTAAAAATATAGAAGAATTTAAAGCAACAGCCGGGGGGCTTGTTAATTTTTTTCTACACGAAGAAGATGAGTTAAAAATGCCTGTATTTTATGAGTTGATAAAAAGAGCAATTAGTTTGATAGCTTGGCAGAGAGTAGAGGAGGTTAAGCCTTACTACACAGAAGGCTTGATACATTTATCTTTACTTTTTAAATCTAAAGTTTTGTTTTTTGAAAATGAAAGATTAAATATAGAATTTACTAAAGAATCTTATAAAAGATTTAAAGTGGTATTTTTACAAAATTATTACAAGCTAGCAAGACATTATTTGCTAAAAGAAGATGCAAAAAAATATTTAGATAATTTTTGTGTTTTAGAAGATGATTTTTTTATGCCAGTTGATGAGGAATGTAAAAAATTTGTAAAGTATTATTATGAGTTATATCAACTACACGGAAATGAAATAGATGAAAGTGGAGAATTTGAAAAATATTCTAATATCAAATGCTGAAATTAAATAATTTATTTTTTAACATTCAAAGAATTGATTTAATTTTTTAGTAAATACGGAGAAAAAACAAAAAAGTGGCGGACAGAGAGGGATTTGAACCCTCGAGACCCGTTAAGATCTGCACCCTTAGCAGGGGTGTGGTTTCAACCACTCACCCATCTGTCCTTAAAATGTGTAAGTATATCTTAGTGTTTATAAGATATACCTTAAATTTATACACTAAAATAAGCCACAATAAATGTAACAATAAAGCCTAAAATCAAAGTTGCAACTTGTTTTTTCCTATCTTTTTTAATGGCTATAAGAGTAATTAAAATTCCAGAAAAATAAAGTATTATCATAGCTAAAGCAAAAGCTAAACCAAGCACAGAAAAATACCACATACCTTTATCTTTGTGCAATAAAATCATACTACCTAATAAGCTTCTAGTCTTAGTGATAATCTCATAATTATTTTCATCAAGCTTGATGATAGTTGCTGTATAATTAATGCT
Source organism: Campylobacter sp. (assembly GCF_020024835.1). GTDB lineage: Bacteria > Campylobacterota > Campylobacteria > Campylobacterales > Campylobacteraceae > Campylobacter_D. The sequence goes on from NZ_JAHHTD010000048.1 coordinate 4,880, forward strand.
ACCAAGTTCTATGCCATTGCCTTTTTTGTTTGATTTTGGCTCCAAAGAAGATGGAAATTTGAGATTATTTTGTTGTAAAAAATTGATTAAAAATTCAGCTTCAGCACCTTTTTGTATTACAGCTTGAATTTTATAGCTTTGAATCTTTGCGCCACTATTTCCATCAAGTCCAGCTAAGTATGCAAATCCAGTTATGGCATATAAAAAAGCTAGTGGTAAAAAAAATAAACTAGTATAAATATGAATTTGTCTAAAAAATTTATTTTTGTTCAAGATAATAATCCTTTCTCTTTTTTTAATTTAAATGATTTTAATGCTAAAAATAAGTAAAAGTAAAATTTATTCTTTTTTAAAAGTTTTAGTTAAGGTATAAGCACTACGCAATAATCCATATAAAACATATAAGCTAGCAAGCACTAAAGCACTTTCTAGTAGGTATAAGTAAAACATAGAAAAAAGAATTACTAGTGTGATTAAAACTTTCAAAACATTTGCTCTTTTTAAATCAATTTTTTTGAAGCTAGGATATCGTATATTGCTAACCATTAAAAATGCAAGCAGTGCTTGAATGCATAATATTAATAAAGAATAATCACGAAAGACTTCATAATCTAAATAAGCCTTTATCCACAAGGCACTTACAACTGCAGCAGTTGGTATAGGTAAGCCTATGAATACAGAGGGTTCATATGTCCCTGTGGTAATATTAAATCTTGCTAAGCGTATTGCACCAAAAACTACAAATAATCCTGCTATAAGTGATCCAAATTTTCCATATTCATACCCTATATTCATATAAAAAAGTATAGCCGGAGCAGCTCCAAATGCTATTAAATCAGCTAAAGAATCAAATTCAATCCCAAATTTAGAAGTAGAATTGGTAGCTCTTGCAACACGCCCATCAAGTCCATCGCATATAAGCGATAAAATAATATAAATAATAGCTTCATTAAAATTTTGATTGATTGAAGCTATAATGGAAATAATTCCTAAAAATATTGAAGTCGCTGTGAAAAGGTTGGGTAATATATAAATTAATTTAAAATTCATGGATTTAAATAACCTATTAGAGCACCAATGTGAATTTTATCATTTTCATTAATGCAAATTTTACTATTTTTTGGTAAAAATAAACTCACGCTACCATCTAACATAAAGCCTATTTCTTGAGCGTGATCTAAATGACAACCAAAATCATAGATATGAGCTTTTCTATTTAAAGCACCAAAATTAATACGCATAGCCCACAATTTATCTTTTGAATTTACTAAAAATAAGATTCTTTCACTCAATAAATTCATATTTTTTATAAAAGGACACAAAAAAAGTCCATGTTTTATAGTTGTTTTTTTGATTTCTAATTTAAGTGGAGCTATGATAGTTCCTTGGGAAAAAATTGAATTTATAATTTGAATTTCAACACACTCGCCAATTTCAGCATAGGTGGTTGATTGAATTTTTTTAACTATACCTTCTATAGGAGAAATAATAGCACTAGAATCTGCTATATGTTTAACAAATCTTATTCTAAAAAGATATAAAAACAATATCCATATCAAACATAAAATCCAAGAAAATCCCCATATAAACTGAATTATTGCAAAAAATATAGCAAAGAATATTAAAAAATTTAAACCAGCTTTTGCAATAAAATTAAATTTCATTAACTTTCCTTAACACTTTCTTGTTTTTCCTCTAAGCGAGTAGGAATATTATTTTCCTCTTCATAATTTTTAATAATTTCTCTAACTTTATTTCCATCTATAGTTTCTTCTTCATATAAAGTTTTTACCATAGTCTCAATTGCTCCATAATATATTTTAAGGATTTCTTTTACACCTTGATATCTTTCATCTAAGGTTTTTTTGACATATTCGTCTAAATCCTGTGCCATTTTATCTGAATAATCCTTGATAGTTTGACCGCCACTTAAGAAAGTATTTCTTTGCTTTTCAAGCACCATAAGACCAGCTATTTCGCTCATTCCATACATAGAAATCATAGCTTTTATAATATCCGTTGCACGTTCTAAGTCATTGCTAGCACCAGTTGAAATTTCTTTTATGAAAATTTCTTCAGCAGCACGTCCGCCTAAAAGAACATCAACTTCTGCTAAAAGTTCATGTTTTTGCATTAAAAATTTATTTTCTTCAGGAGTATTTAGAGTGTATCCAAGTGCTGCTAATCCTCTTGGAATCACAGAAACTTTACTTACTTTTTTAGCTCCTTTTGTGGTTTCAGCTATTAGTGCATGACCGCATTCATGATATGTTACTATTTTTTTCTCTTTATCATTAATCCTACGAGATTTTTTTTCAAGTCCTGCTATAGCTCTTTCAACGGCTTCAACTAAATCTTTTTGTTCTACGTGTTTTTTAGAATCTCTACCAGCTAAAAGTGCTGCTTCATTAATGATATTAGCTAAATCAGCTCCAGCTAATCCAGCAGTCAATCTTGCGATATCTTCTACCTTTACTTCAGGAGAGATTTTAACATCTTTCATATGCACTTTTAAAATATCACATCTACCTTTAAAATCTGGCTTATCCACTAAAACTTGTCTGTCAAAACGACCAGGTCTTAATAAAGCAGCATCAAGCACTTCAGGTCGGTTAGTTGCTGCTAGGACTATCACTGGTGAGCTTTCAGTGCCAAATCCATCCATTTCAGCTAAAAGTTGATTTAGCGTTTGTTCTCTTTCATCATTTCCACCCATCATACCACTAGCAGCACGAGATTTTCCAATTGCGTCTATTTCATCTATAAATACAATAGCAGGAGCTTCTTTTTTTGCATTTTCAAATAAATCTCTTACTCTTGAAGCGCCAACACCAACAAACATTTCTATAAAAGATGATCCTGATACACTAAAAAATGGCACATCAGCTTCTCCAGCTACTGCCTTTGCTAGTAATGTCTTACCTGTTCCTGGAGGTCCTACAAGTAAAAGTCCTTTTGGAATTTTTGCACCAAGTTTAATGTATCTTTCTGGATATCTTAAGAAATCAACAATTTCCTTAACTTCCTCTTTTGCCTCTTCAACACCAGCAACGTCGTTAAATTTAACCTTGGGTTTTTCTGAATTAACTAATTTTTTTGAACTTCCAATTCCAAGGATAGAACCACCCATATTTTTTTGCATACGAGAAGCTAAAAACATCCAAATCCCAAAGAAAATAAATACAGGTAAAACCCAAGAAAGTAGTAAATCTATAAACCAATTGCTTTCACTAGAATATCCATATGAAATACCTTTTGAATCAAGTAAAGATACAAAAGTTGCATCATTGGGAACTTTTTTTGTTATATAAACCATATTTCCAGTTTTAGAAATAGCTTTTATCGTTGTTTGACCTATATCAACTTGAGCAATTTGGTTATTTTCAATTAAAGTTTTTAATTCAGAATAAATAATTTTTTTAGTATTTTCACTACCAATAAAATTCATAGTCGAATCATCTGATAGACTTCTAAATAAAACTATCGCTATCATAGCAAAAACAGCAAAAATAAAGATAGGATTTTTATTAAAAAAATTATTATTATTATTTTGATTATTTGATTTTTTATCCATTATTTTCCTTTTTATAGACTAAACTTAACCATTCTCCTTTATTTTTATA
>NZ_JAHHTD010000049.1 GCF_020024835.1 Campylobacter sp.
ATTTTATATGATAAAAGAAGAATGTAAATTAAAAAGTAATTTTTTTACTTTGTTATTATTATCATTTTGTGGGTCTATAATTTATGGTTTGCCTTATTTTAGAAAATATTATTATGATGATTATATGACACTTTATAATCTGAATAATTTTGAAATGGGGTTATTAGGTAGTGCTTATGGATTACTTGGCTTATTTTCTTATGCTTTGGGTGGATATCTTGCTGATCGCTTTACTCCTAAGAAATTACTCATATTTTCTTTAGTTGCTACTGGATTTGGAGGCTTTTTACATTTATTTTTTACTTCTTTAAATGCTTTGTTGGTTATTTATGGGGCGTGGGGTATTACTTCTTTATTAACTTTTTGGCCTTCATTAATGAAAATTGTTAGAAGTTTAGCAAATTCTAAAGAACAAGCAAGAGCCTATGGGATTTTTGAAGGAGGGCGAGGAGTTGTAGGAGCAATACATTTAGCTATAGCCACTAGTATTTTTGGATATTTTCAAACAAAAGCACTTGCTGGTAAAGGCATAGAGATGGTTATTATTTTTTATTCTATAGCGCCTATTGTTAGTGCATTTTTATTATTTTTTCTTTTAAAAGATAATACAGAGGAAGAAAGTGAGAAAATGAAACTAAAAGATTTAGTTTTTCTCATTAAAAATTCTGCTCTTTGGCTTGTTGTGGCAATTACATTTTGCACTTATTTTTTTAATATGAGTTTTTATTATTTTACACCATATGCTAGTAATGTTATAGGAACTTCAGCTGTGTTTGCTGCTATTTTAACGGTTTTAGCACAATATATTCGCCCAATTTCATCTACAATAGGTGGTTTTTTAGCAGATGGATGTGGGAAAGCTAAAATTATGATGATAGGTTTTATTTTAATGGGACTCGGGGTTATATTCTTGATATTAAGTTCTAAATTGAGTGGTTTTTTACAAATGAGTGTTTTAACTTTAGCTTGTGTGATAGTTTATATTGCTATGTATTCTAATTTTGGAATTTACTATTCTTTATTAAGTGAGGGAAAAATTCCTTTGCACTTAGCTGGTATGGCTATTGGTATAGTATCTACTTTTGGATATTTACCTGAAATATTTTCTCCACTTTTAGCAGGAGATTTATTAGATAGATTTCCTGGAGTAAAAGGTTATTACATTTATTTTAGTATTATGATAGTAATGGCTATTTTAGGTGTAATTTTTTGTATGGTATGGATAAAAAAATACAACAAAGGAGATGTAAAATGAAAGAAATTCTTAAAAAATTTAAGTATGAAGTAAAAATTATTGAAAATGAATGGATAAAACTAAAAGATGGCACAATGCTTTCTTCTAGAATTTGGTTGCCACAAGTTAAAGAAAAAGTTCCTGCGATTTTAGAATATATTCCTTATAGAAAAAATGATGGTACTAGAACTAGAGATGAGCCTATGCACGGATATTTTGCTGGTAATGGTTATGCTGTTGTTAGAGTAGATATAAGAGGAAGTGGAGAATCAGATGGTATTTTAAAAGATGAATATTTAAAACAAGAGCAAGATGATGCGTTAGAAGTCATAGAATGGATTGCTAAGCAAGAATGGTGTGATGGTAATATAGGTATGATGGGAAAATCTTGGGGAGGTTTTAATTCCTTGCAAATTGCCGCAAGAAGACCAAAAAATTTAAAAGCTATTATTGTTGTTGGTTTTACAGATGATAGATACAACGAAGATATTCACTATAAGGGTGGGTGTTTGCTTAATGATAATTTTTGGTGGGGAAATATTATGCTTGCATATCAATCTCGCTTTGTTGATCCAAAAATTGATCCTAACGGGAGAGATAAGTGGCTAAAAAGACTTGAAAATATGCCTTTATGGCCAGCTTTGTGGCTTGAACATACTTTAAAAGATGATTATTGGAAACATGGATCTGTTGGAGAAAATTATGATGATATACAAATTCCTGTCTTTGCCTTAGATGGCTGGGCTGATTCTTATACAAATCCTATTTTTACTCTTATGCAAGGTTTAAAAGTCCCAAGAAAGGCTATTATAGGACCTTGGGCTCATGTTTATCCACACGATGGAGCACCCTTGCCTGCGATTGGATTTTTACAAGAAGCATTAAAATGGTGGGATAAATGGTTAAAAAATATAGATAATGATGTGCTTGATTGCCCTATGATACAAGCTTATATTGAAGATAGTATGAGACCAAATTCAAAAACGCAGTTTGTAAAAGGTCGTTTTGTCGGAGTTGAAAATTTAGAAAAAAATATCCAATATGAGAATTTTTATTTAAATTTACACAAATTAGCTCATAAAAAATCAGATGGTTTTATAAAAATAAATACTTTGCAAAATCATGGTTTGCTAGCTGGTGAGTGGATGGGAGCTGGAGTTTTAGGGGAAAGTCCAAGTGATCAAAGATTAGATGATGGTTTAGCGGTTGTTTTTGAAAGTGATATTTTAGAAAATAATTTAGACATTTTAGGATTTCCTTCGCTAAATGTAAAGCTTGCAAGTGATAAAGAAAAAGCTATGTTATTTGCTCAACTTAGCGAAGTAAGAGAAGATGGTTTTGTCAAAAGAGTAAGTTATGGAGTTTTAAATTTAGCACTAAGTGATAATAAAGAAGAATTTAAACCATTGGAAAATGGAAAATTTATACATAAGCAATTAAAACTTAATTTGTGTGGATATAGATTTTCTAAAGGATCTAAGATAAGATTATCTTTAGCTAATACTTTTTGGCCTATGTTTTGGCCTATGCCAGAAATTTCAACTTTGACTTTAGATTTAAATCAGTGTGAATTTATGATACCTAAATTTGTAGGTTCAAATTGTGATAAAATTAATATGCAAGCACAAAGTGCTCCGCTAACTCCTTTGACGTTATTAAAAGAGGGTAGAGTTGATCGAAATATTAATTATGACATTTTAAACGATATTTGGATTTACACAACAGATGGTGTTGGTGGAGTATTTGGAGAAGGTGTTTATAAATTTGATGAGGTTGATGTTTTAGTTGAACATAATTTAAAAAGAGAGCTAAGCATTCAAAATAATAATCCACTAAGTGCTAAATATACTATCACGCAAAAAATGAAAATAGGCCGTAAAGATTGTATGGTAGATACAGATATTATTTTAACACAAACAAGTGATGAGGAGTATTTTTATATTAAAGGAAATATGAAAGTGCAAGAAAATAATGTCATTGTTTTTGAAAAAGAATACGATTATAAGACCAAAAGAAATAGCTTGTAAAAATTTCTAAAGTGATATTTCACTTTAGAAATAAAATAAATATTTTATTAGTTTTTAGCACTTTAAATTTATTTTTTACAGAATATAAAGACAAGTTTTTTAAAAAACAATAATTATTTTTTTAAATATATTTAATTTATGAGATCAAATTATTTATCAATCTTTAAATTCTACAACTTCATCAAAATTAAAACGAATTTTTTGAGGTTTTGTGTCATTAGTATTTGTATATCCTAATGTAACAAGTAAGGAAACCCTTTCTTTGTTTGTGTCGAGTTTAAGGTATTGATTGATTTGATTTTTATCAAAACCACCTATTGCACAAGATCCTAAATTTAAGCTATGAGCTGCGTTTATGATATTAGCTAATGCTATGTAACTTTGTTCTTTTGCATAAATAAATTTTTGCTCAAGAGACATATTTTCAATAAAAGGAGTGTAAGTTGTGATAATTTTATTAAAAACTTCTTCATTTACTTTTCTAGATTTAATTTTTTCTTTAAAATAATTAGCAAAATCAGCTCTTGCAATTATGATGATTATAGCACTACATTGTGCTACATGTGTTTGATTATATGCTATTTTAGAAATTTCTTCTTTTTTTTCTTGAGATTGGAATACTAAAAATTTCCAAGGTTCAAGCCCTAAAGAACTAGGTGATAATCTAGCACATTCTAAGATATATTCTAAATCTTTTTTAGATACAATCTTATTTATATAAGATTTTTTTGAAGATCTTTCTTGCATAAGTTTTAAGTAATCAATTTTCATTATTATCCCCTTATATACCTTTTTTATGATACGCATTATACTCTAAAATAAAACTTGATAAATTTATACAATTAATTTTTACTGATTACAATTTCATATTATTTTAAAAAATATTTTACTAAAAGGAGATTTGTTGGTAAAGAAAATTATTTATTTAATATTGTCTGCAATTTTAGTTGGAATAGGTATTTATTATTATTTTTATAATAAAGATGAATTTGATTATTTAACTTATAAAATAAAAAAGCAAGATATTACTCAAAGTATAGAGGCAATAGGAGAAGTATATGCTAAAACTCAAGTAGATGTTGGAGCACAAGTTAGCGGGCAGATTAAAAAGCTTTATGTAAAATTGGGCGATTATGTTAAGGAAGGAGATTTGATTGCTCAAATTGATAAAGACAAACAGCAAAATGATTTAGATATAACTAAAGCTAGACTTGAAAGCACAAAAGCAAATTTAGAAAGTAAAAAAATTGCTTTAGATATTGCCTTAAAACAATACAAAAGAGAACAAAAACTTTATGAACAAAAAGCTACTTCTTTGGAAAATCTTGAAAATTTAAAAAATAATTTTTATACTTTAAAAGCTAGCGTAGCTGATTTAAATGCACAAATTACTCAATTAGAAATTTCATTGAAAAACGCACAAAAAGATTTAGCCTATACAACTATAATAGCACCTAGTAAAGGTAAAATTATAAATGTAGCTGTAGAAGAAGGGCAAACGGTAAATGCAAATCAAAACACTCCAAGTATAGTCCGTTTGGCTGATTTGAGTGAGATGGAAATTCGTATGCAAATAGCTGAAGCTGATATTAATAAAATTAATGTAGGTAAGAATGTTAAATTTAATATTTTAAATGAACCTGATAAGAAATTTGAAGCAGTTATTTCTAGTATAGATCCAGCAAATACTATAATTAGTGACGCAACAAGCAATACGAATTTAAATTCTAACTTAAATTCTAATACTGCTGTATATTATTATGCTAGAGTATTTGTTAAAAATGATAATAATTTTTTGCGTATAGGTATGAGCACAGAAAATGAAATTGCCATTAAAATGGTAAAAAATGCTTTAGTGATCCCGACTTTAGCAATTAAAAATGACGCTAATGGATATTATGTTGAGCTTTTAAAAGACAAGAAAAATATTATTAAAACACCTGTTAAATTAGGCATTAAAGATAGTCTTAATACTCAAATTATAGATGGAGTAAATGAAGGTGATTTAGTAATCATAGGCAAGAATAAAAAATGATACTTTTAAAAAATATTTATAAAAAAATCAATGATATTACTATCTTAGACAATATTAATCTTTATATACAAAAGGGTGAATTTGTAGCTATTATTGGTCAATCAGGTAGTGGAAAAACCTCTCTTTTAAATATTATAGGCACTCTTGATGAGCCAAGTAGTGGAGAATATTTTTTAGATAATTATGAGGTAAATACTGCTTTAAAGGAAGAAAAAGCAAGACTTAGAAGAGAGAAAATAGGTTTTATTTTTCAGCGTTATAATTTGCTTAGTCTTTTAAATGCTAAAGATAATGTTGCTTTACCAGCTGTATATGCTGGAAAAAATAAAAATGAGCGTTTTATAAAGGCTAAAAAATTGCTTTCGTTTTTAGGGCTTACGCACAAAGAATTAGCAAAACCTAATGAATTAAGTGGAGGTCAGCAACAAAGAGTTTCTATCGCAAGAGCTTTGATGAATGGTGGAGAATTAATTTTAGCAGATGAGCCAACTGGTGCGCTTGATTCTAAAAGTGGAGAAAATGTTTTAGATATTTTAACTAAACTCAATATGCAAGGTCATACTATAGTATTAGTTACTCACGATCCAAATATAGCTGCTAAAGCAAAAAGAATTATAGAGATTAAAGATGGAAAAATATTAAATGATAGCTCACCAAAAGAAATTAATAAAATTACTAAAAAAATAATGGCTAAAGAAGTAAAAAATTTTTCTTTACTAAAAAATCAGCTTTTAGAAAGTCTTAGTATGTCAGTTGCTTCTATTGTATCTCATAAATTACGTTCTTTGCTTACTATGCTTGGAATTATCATTGGTATAGCTTCTGTAGTTTGTGTGGTAGCTTTAGGACTTGGTGCGCAGAAAAAAATTTTAGCTTCAATTAATTCTATTGGAACTAATACTATAGAAATAGTTTCAGGAAAAGGATTAGGAGATACACGATCTGGCAAAACAAGATTAAATTTAAGTGATTTAAAAACTTTAAATTCTTTGCCTTATTTAGAAGCAGTGGAGGCTGAAACTAGTAAAACAGGAGTCGTAACATATAAGAATAATTCTTTGCAAGCAAGAATTCGCGGTGTTGGACCAAACCATTTAAAACTTGATAGATCTGTATTGATGAGTGGAAGATTTATTAATGATGAAGATATCAAAGATAATACCAATATTTGCATTATAGATAAAAATGCTTTAAAAATTTTATTTGATAATATAAATTCAGATGAAGTTTTAGGCAAAAGTATTATTTTTAATAAACAACCATTAACTATAGTTGGAGTTTCTCAAAAAGAGAAAAAAGATGAAATTGGTGTAGATGAAAATACTATAAAAATTTACACTCCTTATACGACTTTAATGAATAAAATTACAGGCGATAAGCAAATAAGAATGATTGTAACTAAGGTAAAAGATGAAGTTAATCCTATTTTAGCTGAAGAAGCAATAGTAAAAATTTTAGAAATTAAACGTGGCAAGAAGGATTTTTTTACTATAAATTTAGACAAGATTAAACAAAAAATAGAAGAAAATACCGCCACTTTAACTTTGCTCATTTCTTCTATAGCTATAGTTTCTTTGATAGTTGGTGGTATAGGTGTTATGAATATTATGTTAGTTTCTGTGAGTGAAAGGACAAGAGAAATTGGTGTGAGAATGGCTATTGGTGCTAGAAAAGAAGATATTTTAATGCAATTTTTAATAGAAGCTGTGTTAATTTGTTCTTTTGGAGCATTTTTAGGGGTAATACTTTCTTTTGTGATAATAGAAATTTTTAATTCTTTACAAATAGGATTTACTATGATACTTTCTTTAAATTCTGTATTTTTAGGGCTTTTGAGTTCAGTATTTATTGGGCTTATTTTTGGATTTTTTCCAGCAAAAAATGCTGCAAATTTAAATCCTATCAATGCACTTTCAAAGGAATGAAATGAAAAATATTTTTATTATTTTTTTAGTTTTATTTTTTAGTGCTTGTGCTAGCGTAAGATTAGAACAAATTAAACAAGAACAAATCGCACAACAAACATTTGAAGATTTTAACGCAAGTTATCCTTGGTGGCAAAAATATAATAATGAAACCTTAAATCAAATCTTGCAAATTATAATTGACAATAACAAAGATTTAAATATAGCAAGAATAAAACTTTTAAGCACTTTAACAAAATACGAGCTTTTAAAACTAGATTTGTATCCAACTTTAAGTGGAAATTTGGGGGCTAGTATTAATAAAAATCTAAAAAATGGTATCGAAAATAATGGTTTTTCCAATGGTTTGATGTTAAATTATGAACTTGATTTGTATGCAAAAATTTCTGATCAAATTGCATCGTCTAACTTTTTAGTGAAAGCAAGTGAGTATGAATTGCAAAAAATGAGACTTGATATTGTAAATCTCACCATAAATTCTATTTTTGAGCTAATTTATTTTAATGATGTAGATATTTTACTCAATCATCATCTTAAAAATCTTGAACAAATGTTAAAAATTTACACCATAAAATTTGATTATGGTAAAGTAGAATACATTGATCTTTTAAATCTAAAAAAAACTTTACTTAACACAAAGCAAAATATCACAACAAATCTTCAAAATAAAGAAGTAGCAATGAAAAATTTAAAAGATTTATTAGGAACTAGTGATGAAAAATTGATTAATAAGCTTTTTACTTATAAATTAGATGATTTTTTTATAGAAAATATAGATTTTGATATAGATTTAAAAATGCTTTCTTATACACCAGAAATTCAAGCAAAATTTAATCTGCTTAATTCATCTTATAAAAATCATTCTAGTATGCAAAAGAGTATCTTGCCAAGTATCAAAATACTCGGTAGATTAGATGGTAAAGATGAAAATTTTAATGATAGTTTTAAATTTTTGATATTTGGTGGTAATGTTGTGATTGATTTACCTTTTTTAGATTTTTATAGAGTAAGAAAAAATATAAAA
>NZ_JAHHTD010000005.1 GCF_020024835.1 Campylobacter sp.
TCTATTGAAATATTAGAATCTGCATAAATTTCTAATATGTATTTTTCAAATAAAGCAAAAGAAATTCAGGCAAAAAGATTGCAAGAAATTAAAGAAAATAAGATTTCAAATATAGAAAAAAAAATAAAACTTTTAAATGAAAGCATTGAAAATTTAGAAAAAGAAGACAAATTGCTAGATAAAGCAAGAAATTTAAGTAAAAAAGCAGATATTCTTTTTGCAAATTTGAATATTTTAAAAGATTTTCAAAGAAATTTTAGTTTAAAAGATTTTGATGGAAAAGAACTTGCATTTAATTTAGAAGATAGTCCTAAAAATAGTGCTAATGATTTTTATAAAATAGCTAAAAAACTAAAGCAAAAAGCAAAAAATATCAATATAGAACGTGAAATTTTAAATGAAAAATTAAATTTTTTAGTAGATTTAAGAGCTTTAATTTGCAAAAGCACTTCTTTATACGAGCTTGAAATTTTAATGCCAAAGAAGGTAAAAAAAAATAAAAAAGAAGAAATTAATGCCAAAATAAATAGTTTTTATTTTGATGAATTTAAAATTAGTGTAGGGTGCAATGAAAAAGCTAATGAGTATTTACTTAAAATGGCAAAAAAAGATGATTTATGGTTTCATATTAAGGATTATCCAGGTGCTCACGTTATCGTTACTTCAAATAAATTAAAAATAAGCCAAATGGTGTTAGAATTTGCAGCAAAGCTTTGTGTAGAATTTTCTAGATTAAATCCGGGGGTTTATTTAGTCGATTATACAAGTAAGAAATTTGTTAAAATCAGAGAAAAAGCTTTTGTAAATTATATAAATTATAAAAGCTTAAGCATTGTAAAGGAGTGAATATGCCTATAAGTCCTTTAGGTGGCATTAATTTTGCCAACCAAAATGCACCTGTGCATTCTGCACAATTGAGCAATGAGCTTGCAAAAGATTCTTTTGCAACTTTAGTTAATATGAGTGAATTTCAAGCTAAAGAAAAAGCAATTGAAAAACTTGAAAAGGTTAATCAAACGCAAGAAGTAGATGATGAGATAAAAGAAAGACAAGAGCAAGAGCAAGAAAAAAAACATTCTTCAAAGCATTATGAAGAAGATGTAAGTGAAGATGAAGAATGTGAAGAAGATGAGCAAGAAAACTCTCATTTACTTGATTTAAGTATTTAAAAAAAGGGATAAAATGTTTTCTAAAACAAGAATTTTAAGTGCTATCATAATGATAGTTGTTGTTTTGATTGTAGCTGTGGTGAATAATTCTTTTATTAATTTTACTCTTTTTGCGATTGTGCTTTATTTGGCATTTAATGAAGCAAAAAATATATTTAATACTAAAAATGCAAGTGCTTTGGTGGCTTTATGTATTTTTGTTATCGCTGTATTATTAGATAAACCTTTTTATGTTGGATTAATGGGCGTTGTGATTATTTTAGGCTACTTAGTTTATAAAAAGAGTGAAAATTTAAAAGAACTTATGCCATATATTTATCCAACTTTACCTATTTTAATGCTTTATGAGGTGTTAAGTTATGATGGTATGTTTGTATTATTTTGGTTGATAATGATTGTAGTTGTTTGTGATAGTTGTGCTTATTTTATAGGTAAATTAATAGGAAAAAGATCTTTTTCCCTAACCAGTCCAAATAAAACTTTAGAAGGAGTTATTGGAGGCATTGTTTGTGCTGAAATCGTTGGAGCTATAACTGGAATCGTTGGAACTATAGTAGGAGCTTTTGAATTTGATGTGATTGAAAGTATTTATATTCCTTTAGTTGTGGCAATTTTTGCTGTGATTGGGGATTTGCTTGAAAGTTATTTTAAAAGACAAGCTGGAGTCAAAGATAGTGGAAATCTTATACCAGGACACGGAGGCATTTTAGATAGAATTGACGCTGTAATTATTGCTTCATTTGCTATGGCAACTTTAATATGATTGTACTTGGAAGCACAGGAAGCATAGGGGTTAATACTCTTTTTATCGCAGAATGTGAAAATATACGCATAGAGGCATTATCTTGTGGCAAAAATATTAAGCTTTTAAATGAGCAAATAGCTAAATTTAAGCCTAAATTTGTTTGCATACAAGATCCTAAAGATAAAATTTTAGTCAATCATAATAAAGTATTTTGCTCACAAGATGGCTTAAAAGAAATGATAAGTCAATGCAAAAGCAAATTAGTAGTTAATGCTATTGTAGGATTTGCAGGCTTAAATTCAAGCTTAATGGCTCAAAAACTTGGAAAAAATTTAGCTTTAGCAAATAAAGAAAGCTTAGTGGTAGCTGGAAAATTTTTTGATGTTTCTAAAATTAAAGCAATAGATAGCGAACATGCAGCTTTAAAATGCTTGGTTGAGAAAAAAACAGATATCAAAAAACTATTCATAACCGCAAGCGGTGGAGCTTTTTATAAATATAAAATTCAAGATTTAAAATATGTTAGCGTAAAAGAAGCATTAAAGCATCCTAACTGGTCTATGGGAGCTAAGATTACTATAGATAGTGCGAGTATGTGTAATAAACTTTTTGAAATTATAGAGGCTTATTATCTATATGGTATGAAAAATATTGACGCTTTGATAGAAAGAAAATCTTTAGTTCATGCTTTATGTGAATTTGAAGATGGTGGCATTAGTGCATATTTTTCTCATGCAAATATGAAATTATCCATAGCTCAGGCTATTTTAAAACATCACAATAAAAATTTTATAAAACCGCTTGACTTATCAAAGATACAAAATTTAAAATTTGAAAAGATTAGTTTAAAAAAATATCCTATATTTACACTCAAAGAAGAATTTTTAAAAAATCCTGATATTGGTGTTATTATAAATAGTGCTAATGAGTATATGGTATATAAATTTTTAGAAGAAAAAATAGGATTTTTAGATATAGCAAAAGGTATCTTTGAAGCACTTGATCATTTTGGTGTGCCAAAAATTGAAAGTATTGATGATGTATTTGAATATGATATGCAAGTAAAATTGTATTTAGATAGGGGAAATTAGTGAAATTTTTTTTATGTATATGCGTATTTATTAATTTAGTTTTAGCTTTAGATTTTAGTGTTAAAGAAAATGGAGTAAGTTTAGATGATAATAATACTATTTTAATTCTTGGAGGAATTCAAGGAGATGAACCCGGTGGTTTTCACGCTGCTAGTTTGCTTTTGAGTGATTATAATATCACTAAAGGCAAGATAATTGTAGCGCCTAATTTAGCTTTTGAAAGTATTATCGCTAGAAATAGAGGAAATTTTGGCGATTTAAATAGAAAATTTGCTCATATTAATAAAGATGACCCTGATTATTTTACTATAGAACGTATTAAAAAACTTATTTTAAATCCTGAAATTAATATGGTGATAAATTTACACGATGGAAGTGGTTTTTATAGACCACAATATGAAAGTAAAGATAAAAATCCAAATAGATGGGGAAATACTAGTATTATTGATCAAAGTGAAGTAAATTCCACAAAATACGCTGATTTAGAAAATATCGCAAATGAAGCTGTAGAAAATATAAATAAGGCTTTGATTAAGGAAGAACATCAATATCATTTAAAAAATACAAAAACTCAAGAAACTAATGACAAAGAAATGCTCAAAGCTTTAACTTATTTTGTTATATCTAACCATAAGGCCGCTTTTGCAAATGAAGCGAGTAAAAATTTACCCACTCACTTAAGAGTGTATTATCATCTTTTAGCGGTAGAATATTATTTAAAAAAAGCAAATATAGAATTTAATAGAACTTTTGAATTAACCCCAAAAGGGGTATATCAAGCTATAGAAAAACCTTTGGAAGTAAAACTTTTCAATGATAAAATTTTACTTTTTCTTGATTATCCAAATCCTACTATTAATTTTTTACCCTTTCCTGTAAATCAAGCATTAAATTACGAAGCTAATAACGAAATTACCGCAGTTATTGCAGGAAAAAATTCATATTCTGTAAATTATGGAAATCGCTTACAAACTAGGATTTATCCTGAATATTTTGAATTTTCAAACGCATTAGATAATGTGCAGTTGATAGTAGATGGTCAAATTATACAAAGCCATTTTGCTAATAAAATTTTAGTTAAAAATAATTTTGAAGTTCCTGCTATTAATGGAGTAAGAGTTAATGTTATAGGTTTTGATAAAGGCAAAGATGAAAGTGGAATTTTAATTCATAAAAATCAAATGCAAAGTAGATATTCTTTAGATAAAAAAAGAAAAATTTATAGAGTGGAATTTTATGAATTAAAAAAAGCAAAATTAGATGAACAAATTCTAATTAATGACAATCATACAAAAGAAATAAAAAACGCAAATATACCACATATTCTTATAGAAAAAGCAGAGCAAAAAGATAAATTTCTTGGGATGGTTTTGGTGGAATTTGAATGAAAAATCTTATTTTAGCTATAGAGAGTTCTTGTGATGATAGTTCTATTGCTATTATAAACAAAGATACCTATAAGTGTGTTTTTTATAAAAAAATATCTCAAGAAAATGAGCATAGTAAATATGGCGGAGTAGTGCCAGAGCTTGCAGCAAGATTACATACTCAAGCTTTACCTAGAATTCTTAGTGAGTGTAGGGTTTATTTTGATGATTTGTGTGCTGTAGCTGTTACGAATGAACCCGGGCTTAGCGTGAGTTTAATAGGTGGAATTTGTATGGCTAAAATGCTTGCATTGAGTTTAAATTTGCCTCTTATTGCCATTAATCATTTAAAAGGTCATATTTTTTCTTTATTTTTAAAAGAAGAAATTCAAACTAATATAGGAATTTTGCTTGTTAGCGGAGGGCATACTATGGTGCTTTTTGTGGATAAACAAGGGAAAATTACTGAACTTGCAAGAACAAATGATGATAGTTTTGGCGAGAGTTTTGATAAGGTTGCTAAGATGATGGGGCTAGGTTATCCTGGTGGTGTTATTATAGAAGAATTGGCTAAAAAAGCAAGTAATGTTTCTTTGGAATTTAGCATACCTTTGCTTCATTCTAAAGAATTAAATTTTAGTTTTTCAGGATTGAAAAATCAAGTTAGATTAGAGATTTTAAAGGAAAATTTAACAGAATATAAAAAAAGTCATATCGCCTATGCTTTTCAAAAAACTGCTATATCGCATATTATGCATAAACTTACAAAACTTTTTAAAAAATATAATTTCAAGCATTTTGGTATAGTTGGCGGAGCTAGTGCAAATTTAATTTTGAGAAATCAGGTTGAGAATTTATGTAAAGATTATGAATGTGAGCTTTTATTGGCTCCACTTGAATATTGTTCTGATAATGCTTTGATGATAGCAAGAGCAGCTTGTGATACTTATAAGAGAAAAGATTTTGTAGATATTTCACAAGAATTAATTAATCCAAAAGTAAAAAATTTACAAGGTTTGTTATGAAAAAAGCTTTTACCATTATGGAACTTGTGTTTGTTGTGATTATATTAGGAGTTTTAGCTGCTATAGCATTGCCAAAACTTGGAACAAGCAAAGATGAAGCAAGTGCTATTCAAGCTTTAAGTAATCTTAAAATTTTTATTAATGATGTTAATAATTATATTTTAAAAAATGAAGCACTCTCAAGTGTAGCTTTGATGAGTAATATTTCTAATATTAAAAATATAGATTTATCTAGTTTGCATAATGCAACACAAGAGCTTGATTTTAGCGTAGGAAATGATGAGCAGTGTATTAAAATAACTTTTGCAGATAAAGAGAGCGTTTTGCTTTTAGGTATTAGCGTAGGATCAAATAATAAATTTCAAACTATAGCAAATTTAAAAAATGAACTTTTAAAAGATCCTAAAAATCAAAATTTAAAAACTCAATTAGATGAATTATTAAAGAAATTAAGTGAAGAAACATACAATAGCACTTCTAAATCAAAATCTTGTCAAAATTTAGTAAATTCTAAATCTTTTAAAGACTTAGCAGGCAAAGTGTATATATTAAGTGGTAATTAATTTGAGCTTTATTTTAACTTTATTTAAAGAAAATAAGATAAAAATTGTTATCTTTTTATTTTTTAGTGTTATTACGAGTTTAATTGGTGTTTTGACTTTAATATTTATTAATGAGTTTTTATTGAAATCAAATCTTGAAAATCCTCATATTATAGTGTATTTTGCATTTTTATTAATTTTATTTTTTCTTAGCTCATCTTTAGTAGAAATTTCTCTTAGTTCTTTTGGACAAAAATTTATTTTTAAAATGCAAAAAAGAGTGGTAAAGCAAATTTTAGATACTAATATTTTATATATATTAAATACCACTAAAGCAAAAATACTTGCGTCTTTAAACAATGATGTAAGAAGCATTTCTTTTGGTCTTTTGCGTTTTCCAGAATTTGTTCAATCTAGTATTTTAATATTTTGCACAAGTGTTTATATAGCTTATCTTTCGCCAGAAATTTTTGTATTGTGTTTTGTATGGATAGTTTGTTTATTTATTATTAATAATTTTTTAATGAGTAAGGTGTATTTTTATTTTAAACGTGCAAGAGAAAATGATGATGTTTTGCAAAAAGATTATCAAAATATTTTACAAGGGCATAATGAGCTTACTTTAAATCCACTAAGAGCAAAACAATATTATGAAAGTGAATTTGAATTTAACGCATTGAAAAAAAAGAAAAATTCAACTATAGGAAATATTTTGCATATTTTGTCAAATAATTGGAGCAATAGTGCAATGCTAGCTTTAGTTGGAGTTGAATTTTATATAGTTTTAACATATAAACTTACTAGCATTGAAAATGCTACGACAATAGCTTTAAGCATACTTTTTTTAAGAACTCCTTTGGTTTCTATGATAGGGAGTTTTCCTACTATTTTGATGGCAAAAATAGCTTTAGATAAAATTTCAAAGCTTAATTTACAAGAGTATAGACAAGATTTTAAAATCATAAATGAAAAAATTCAGTGGAAAAAGATAGTTTTTAAAGATATTTGTTTTGCTTATGATAAAAAATTTTCCTTAAAACCTATAAATTTTGAATTACAAAAAGGTGATACTATATTTTTAATAGGTAAAAATGGTAGTGGCAAATCAACTTTTTCTATGATTTTAGCAGGGCTTTTTACTGATTTTAGTGGGAAGCTTTATTTAGACGATGAGGAAATAAATTCAAAAAATATACACAAATATAGAGCCTTAATTAGTGCTATTTTTAGCGATTTTCATTTATTTACAAAAATTTTAAGAGATGAAAATTTTTTAGAAGAAGATTTAAAATATTGGCTTGAAATTTTAGAACTTGATGAAAAAATAGAACTTATAGAAGATAATTTTAGCACTATAAAGCTTTCAGCAGGGCAAAAAAAACGCTTAGCTATGTTAGTTGCTTTACTTGAAAAAAAAGATATTTTGATATTAGATGAATGGGCAGCTGATCAAGATCCTATGTTTAGAAAATTTTTTTACCAAAAACTTTTGCCACTTTTAAAACAAAAAGGTATTACTATCTTTGCAATCACTCACGATGATACTTATTTTGATATAGCTGATAGAATTTTGCTTGCTCAAGATGGAAATATTGAAGAATTACAAGGAGATATAAAAAATATCGCAAAGAATATAGTAGAGAAATTTTAAATATTAAAAAAATAATCTTAGGCTTTAACTTAAGATTATTGATTTTTTGCATAAATTTTTTCTATATCTATATAAAATTTAGCAATAATTCCATATGCTTTTTCCCATATTTTAAGCGTTGTATCATCAGCATTTAGTATAGCTTTTAAAGATAAGCACAAGCTATAGGGTGATGTTCTTCTTTGAGATTTAAAGCTATTAAAATAGCTAAAGCTTTTGGTTGTTTTTTGAAATAAGAGATAAAATATTTCAATCAGTGTTGATTTTTAAAATTAGATATGAGAAATTATTAATATGTCTTACTTAAGCAAATGCAAAGACAAATATAATATAATAATCCTTATCAATTTCAATATTATTTGTAGGAAAGTTATAATGAAAACAAAGTTAGTTTTATTGTCATTATTGGCTGCTGTTAGTTTAAGTGCTCAAGAGCTTACGATTTATTCTCATAGGCATTATGATGCTGATAAAGGAATTTTTAAATTATTTCAAGAAAAAACAGGGATTAGTATTAATGTAGTGCAAGCTAAAGCTAATGAGCTTGCTAAGAGATTAGAAGTTGAAGGTAAAAATTCAAAAGCAGATTTGTTTATGACTGCTGATGCTGGAAATTTAGAGCAAGTTCGCACAAGTGATCTTTTTATTTCTGTTGATTCTCCGGAATTAGAAAAACTTTCTCCTAAAGAATTAAGAGGTAAAAATAACCAATGGTATGCTTTTACCACAAGAGCTAGGATTATTATTGCGTCTAAAGATAGGATTAAAGATGGAGAAGTTAAAACTTATGAGGATTTAACTGATCCAAAATTTAAAGGTAAGGTTTTAGTAAGAAGCTCAAATAATGTCTATAATATTTCTTTATTAGGCGCTATGATAGATACTTTAGGCAAAGAAAAAGCAAAAGAATGGGCTAGTGGTATAGTTAAAAATTTAGCTCGTCCTCCAAAAGGCGGAGATCGTGATCAAATTCGTGCTATTTATGCTAAAGAAGGTGATTTAGCTATTTCAAATAGTTATTATCTGGGTCATTTAGCAAATTCTAAAAATCCACAAGATGTAGAAGCTGCAAATTCTGTAAAAGTCATTTTTCCTAATCAAGATGGTAGAGGAACGCATATTAATGTAAGTGGTATAGGTGTTTTAAAAACTTCTAAAAATAAAGAAGCAGCTATTAAATTTATTGAATTTATGCTTTCAAAAGAAGCTCAAGAAATTCTAACAAATCAAAATTATGAATATCCAGTCAATAAAGAAGTAAAACCAGCTAAAATTTTACAATCTTGGGGTGAATTTAAATCAGAAAAACCAAATTTCGAAGCTTATTGGGGTAATGCTAAAGAGGCTTTAATGATATTTGATGAAGTTGGTTGGAAATGATAAGGAAGAATAAAATTTGAAATTTTTAAGTTTAAGGTGGCTTTTGCCCACCTTTTTTTTGTGTATTCTTATAATCTTACCTATATTGGCTATTATATTGCACATTCCATTTATAGATTTTGATACTTTAAAGCATTTAAGTAAAAATGTTTTGCCACGTTATATTTATGGTAGCGCTGTAATTTTACTTGGAACTTTAGTGCTTTGCTTAGTATTTGGCTTAATAAGTGCTTATTTGATTTCTTTTTATAAATTTTTTGGCTCTAAATTTTTTGAATGGTTTTTGATTTTACCTTTAGCTATACCTTCTTATGTGATGGGTTTTGTATGGATTGATTTATTTGAATTTAAAGGTTTAATTTCTACATTTTTAGGTATTGAAAGACGTATTGATATAATGAATTCTTACGGAGTGATTGTTATTTTATCTTTTGCTCTTTATCCTTATGTGTATTTTTTTGCTAAAAATTCTTTTTCTAATGGACTTGGAAGTATTATTTTGAGTGCAAAAATTCTAAAAGCTTCGAATTTAAAAACTTTTTTTAAGGTTGTTTTGCCATTTTGTCGTATAGGTATAGTTTCTTCTTTGCTTTTAGTTGCAATGGAGACTTTGAGTGATTATGGTTTAGTTGCATATTTTGGTGTAGATACTTTTAGTGCTGGAATTTTTAGAACTTGGGGAAGTGGAGGCGATGAGGTAAGTGCAGTAGCTTTAAGCGTGGCTTTGCTTGTTTTTATTGTATTTTTGATGTTATTAGAAAAAATTCAAAGAGGTAAAAAAGGATTTACACAAAATGTGTTTTTACCAACTCCTAAAGACGAGTTAAAAGGTTTTAAATCTTTTTTAGCTTTTTTATGGTGCTTTCACCTTGCTTTTTTATCTTTTATTGTGCCTATTATTTGGCTTATTTATTGGGCTCAATTTGATTTTATTCAAAGTTTTTATAATGTTTTAACTCCATCTTTATATAGCTTAAGTGTTTCATTAATTAGTTCATTTTGCATTGTATTTGTGGCTTTTTATTTATGTTTTGTGATTCGTTTAAATAATACAAAATTTTCAAAAACAATGCTTTGGCTTGCTACTTTAGGGTATTCTTTACCTGGTGCTGTTGTAGCTGTTGGAATTTTGGTAATTTTAGGTGTTTTAAATAAGATTTTTGATGTATTATCCTTTGAATATGCTGTGGGTGGTGGCTTTTTAGTTTTATTTTTTGGTTATTTTGTAAGATTTTTAGCCTCTGGGATTTTTGCTACTCAATCAGGCTTTGAAAGAATTTCAAAACATATAGACTATGCAAATTTGACTTTAAAAATTAAACCTTTTAAAATATTTACTCATATACATTTTCCTTTAATTAAATATTATTTAGCTTTAGCTGTAGTGATTATTTGTGTAGATATTTTAAAAGAACTTCCTATTTCCACTATACTTTCTCCATCTGGTTTTCAAACTTTATCATCTTTGGTATTTGCATATAGTGAAACAGAATTAATCTACAATGTCGCTTTGCCTTCTTTAATTATAGTATTTTTTGGGATTATCCCCACTTTTTTAATGCACTATTTGCAAGATAAAAACAATCAAAGGAAAAACTCGTGCAAGTGTTGAGAATAGAAAATTTATATAAATCTTTTTTTGATGTTGAAGTTTTAAAAGGAATTTCATTAAACTTAAATGAGGGTGAAATTTTAAGTATATTAGGTGAGAGTGGTTGTGGAAAAAGTTCTTTGCTTGGTTGTATAGCTGGATTTTTTGAGATAAATGATGGCAAAATTTATATAGAGGAAAAATTAGTTGCTTCTAAAAATTTGTATTTACCTCCTCAAAATCGTGATATTGGTGTTTTATTTCAAGATTATGCTTTATTTCCACATCTTAATGTAAAAGAAAATATTTGTTTTGGTATTGCAAATCTTAGTAAAACAGAACAAGAGCAACGATTAGACGAGCTTTTAGAAATTTTAAATTTAAATGAACTTTTGTGTCGGTATCCTAATGAATTAAGTGGTGGGCAAGCTCAAAGAGTGGCTTTAGCAAGGACTATTGTTGCTAGGCCAAAAATTATACTTTTTGATGAACCTTTTTCAAATTTAAATCACACTTTAAGTGTAAAAATGCGAAAAGAAATCAAAAATATTTTAAAAATGCACAAGCTTAGTGCAATTTTTGTAACTCACGATAGAGAAGATGCTTTTTATCTTTCTGATTATATAGCATTAATCCACGAGGGAAAAATTTTAGATTATAACGATGCTTATAATTTGTATTATTTTCCTAAAAATATCACAAGTGCAAAATTTTTAGGTGAGGCTTTCAAATTAGAAATAGACAAAATTTCTAATTTAACCTTTAAAGAATACTTACATCGAAAAAATGGAATTTTGCGTCCCAATGACCTTAAAATTTCTAAGCTACCAACTCCTTTAGAAGCTTTGGTTTTAGAATGTGATTTTTATGGAGATTTTTATGAGCTTGCTTTAAATTTAGAGGGTAATATTTTTAGTATTTATCATAATAAAGCACTTAATAAGGGAGAAAAAATTTATCTTGAATTGGTTTAAAATGAGAAAAATATTTTATAAATTAATAATTTATATTGCTTAAATAAGCTTTCATTGATATCTTGGTAGTATTAATGATAATATTTTGTATATTTAAGGCATAAGATGCGAAAAATGATAATTAATTCAAAGTATATATCTACAGATGGAGAAAAATATTTAATTGATTATTTAGACAATAATTTATTAGAAGATTTTGAAATTTATGCTCAACCTAATTTAAATGGCAATAGGCCTGATATTGTTGTTTTTCATAAAAATAAAGGTGTGTTTATTATTGAGATTAAAGATTGGAAATTAGAAAGATTTGAAAAGGATTATAAAAAGAATAAATATTATAAATACACTCAAGGCAATCGCATTGAAATAGCTAATCCAAATTCTCAACTTAAAAGATATAAAGAGCAATTTAATTATTTTAAGCAAGTTCCTATTGTTTGCATACATTATTTTCACAATAGTTACACTGAAGATATTGTTAATTTTTTAGGAGAAAAAGGGATTGAAATTTTTGGATTTGATAAAAAATGTGATCTAATAAGATTTATATTAAATTATCCAAATATCTTTATAAATTGTGCAAATGATATAAGAAATTTTATATCGCCAAAAAAACATAAAAAAGAAAATGGAGAGAGAATAGATTTAACTCAGCAGCAAAAAAGACTTATAGAACATATCCCAAATTCGTGGAGAAGAGTAAAGGGAGTTGCTGGAAGCGGTAAAACTTTAATCATCGCTCAAAAGGCAGTAAATATAGCAATTGCTAATAAAAAAGTATTGATTATTTGCTTTAATAAGACATTAAAAAGATATATAAAAGAACAAATTGGAAATTCTTTTAAAGATTTTGATTGGAATTTTATAGAATATAATCATTTTCATGAATTTATTAGATTATATGTAGAAGAAAATGAATTAGAAGTAAAAAAGCCGAAATATTTTTTTAATGACTTTAGTTTGTATGAACAAGCTTTAATTGGGCAAGTTTTAAAACTACAAAGTGAAGGTTTGAATTTAAAAAATAGAAAATATGATGCTATATTAATAGATGAAGCACAAGATTTTAAAAAAGAATGGTTTGATATCTTGCTATATTTTTTAAGTAAAAATAATGAAATTTTGCTAGTAGCTGATGATAAACAAAATTTATATGATAGAGATGTATCTTGGATAAAAGATAGTATGAATGGTTATGGATATAAATTTAAAGGTGTTTGGGGTGTTTTAAAAGAGGCAAAAAGGACTAATTATTTACCAAATTTAATATCCAAAGTTAATCAATTTTTTAATTTATTTTTAAAAGATTATTTGGAAAATCACCCTGATAAAAATTTTGGTAATTTTTTAAATTTAGAAACTACTACAAATGAAAATATATTGGATTTGCAACCATTGATTTGGGAAAATATAAATGAAAATAATTTATATACGCAAATTTTATATTATTGTAATCATTTTATAAATAAAAAATATAAACTAAAGGATATAAGTATCTTGGTGCTTGATAAAAATACAGGATATAATATAAAAACTTTCTTAAATGATAATAACATTGATATTAAAGATATGTTTGACAATAAAGAAGAATTTTCATTAGAAAACAATAATATAACAATATGCACTATAAATAGCTTCAAAGGTATGGAAAATAAAGTAATCATCTTTATAAGTGAAGATAAAAATAATATACAAAATGATTTTAAAACTTATGTTGCATTAACAAGAGCTAAAGAAGCCTTGGTAGTGTTAAACAAAAATAAAAAATACTTAGAATATTCTAAAGAATGGGTGTAAGCTATAAATTTATGTTTGTATGAAATTAATAACATACTTTAAATTTAGAGGATAATATTTTTAGTATTTATCACAACAAAGCATAGAGATTTTATATAAAGGCAAGTTATCATCTTATAGATACACAGGTAAATTTATTGATTTAGTTCGTAGTATCTTTAGCAATGATTGCAAAGAACCTTCATTATTTAGTTCTTAAATTTATAGACAATTTTTTGAGTTATAAATTTTTATTGTGATATTTTTAAGCTTTTATAAATATTTTTATTTGATTATTATAGATATGGTTTTTATACTATATGCTGTAATTTTCGTAAGTAAATGCTTAAAACTTCTTTTGATTTTAAAATTTGCTAAAGATTATAAAATAAAGTAAAATCACAATTAAAAAGGCAAATGATGATTAGTGTAGAATTAATAGAGCATATTTTTAAGGCCGCTTTTATATCAAGATGGAATGATTATCCTAAGATGATAAATTTAGTGGAGCTTGATAAACAAGCACATAAGTTTATCATTGCATATTTTATGGCAAAAATGGAAAATGATGTCAATATGCGTTTTGTGATTGAAGCAGGTATTTTTGAATTCTTAAGTCGTGTTGTTGTAACTGATATCCGCCCTGATGTTTATCATGAAATTTTGCGTCAAAAAAATACACAGATAAATGCTTGGGTTTTGACTAAAATTTCCCCTATGATACAAAATATCGAAAATGGTGCATTTTTAAAAAGATATGAAAATTTCTTGCAAGGAAAAGACTATACTAAAGAAAGACTTATTTTAAAAGCTGCTTCATACTTTGCTACAAGATGGGAATTTAATATAGTTTATCAAACGAGTTCTTTTTTACATGATATTGATGAAATTAAAGCTAAAGTAGAAGAAGAGTTAGAGGATTATTATGAGTTAATTGGAGCAAGAAAAATAGCATTAAATCAAAAAATTGCTAAAATTATTGATTTAAGCGGGCGTTTGCGTTTTCAAAAGCGTTGGGCGCAAACTCCAAGAATTCCTGAAACTGCAGTTTTAGGACATATGCTTGTAGTAGCTATTTTGAGCTATTTTTACTCCTTAGAGGTAAAAGCTTGTGATGGTAGATTAGAAAGTAATTTTTATTGTGCTTTATTTCATGACTTACCAGAGAGCTTGACAAGAGATATTATAACTCCTGTTAAATATGGTATAGAGGGGCTAAATGAGGTTATTAATGAATATGAAATGAAGTTGATTAATGAAAAAATTTTACCTTTTATCCCCTTTTCTTTTCGAGAAGAATTTAGTTATATATTGGGTATTAGAGAAGGATTAGAGGGTGAAAATACTTATATAAAAAATGAATTTGAAAACCGAATTTTCAATAATAAACCCAGTGTTTATAGTGGAAGTTTAGACGCTGTAAATGAGGATCATTTTAAGGCTATTGATGGTAAAGCATTGAAATATTGTGATAAAATCGCAGCCTTTATTGAGGCAGCTTTGTCTATTAGTTGTGGGGTTAAATCCAAAGAATTAGAAAGCGGTCTTGATGGAATGTATGAGTATTTTAAATCAAATCCAACTATTAATGGAGTAAATTTTTTAAAAATATGTGAAGATATTAAGGGATATTTCAAACTTTAAAACCCTCTTCCAGATGGCTGCGGCACACACTAATAATAAGTGCTCTGCTGTGTTCCCACCCTGAAGCGGTGCTTAAAATTAACATTGCACAGGTCTAAAAGAAGGCAGTGGTAATGATATCTTAAAATATCTTAAAAAATATTGAGGTGTAAAAATGATTAATTTATTTGCAAATTTTTTATCTAAATTCAGAGAAATTTTTGTACCAAGTCATTTGTCTTTAGAATTTAGAGCAAAATCTTTTGCTGCAATTATAGTAGCAAATAAAAATATAAAACAAGAATCATGGGATATTTTAAATGAAATTTCAAAAGAAGTTTATCCTAAGGATAAAAGCAGGCAAGCTGTATTAGTGCAAACTACTAAAGAATATATAGATTTAGTGTTGAAAAATAAATTAAGTTTAGATTCTTTGCTTAAAAATATTGCTTTTCTTTTAAAAACTCATCCGCGTTATGCTCAAAAGATAAATTTTAATAGACTAAAGTGTTTTTTAGATAAAAACGAGGAAGAATCTTTGATACAGCAAAGAGTGATAGAATTTTTTGAACAAGAAATAAGTTATATAGTATCAAAAAATTAATAAAACGCTTGTTTTAGCGTTTCATATTAATGGCTTTTTGAATCATTTGATCAGCTGTGCTAATGCTTTTGCTACTTGAGTCATATGCTTTTTGTAAGGATATTAAATTTGCAAATTCTATAGCTAAATCCACATTAGATTGTTCTAAATATGAACCTTTAAAACTTGCTGTGCTAAATTTTCCATCATTACTTAGTAAAAATGTTGGTTTTCCGCTATTGCTAGTTTGTCCATATAAATTTTCACCAAGTTTTTCTAAGCCTTGTTCATTGATAAAATTAAATAGGGCAAGTTTAGCCATAGGAATTTGATTGCCATTTGTAAATGTTGCTACTATAGTTCCATCAAGATTAATAGCATAATTGTTTAAAAATCCTTCTCCAAGCCCGTCTGTTTTAGTATGCACAGAAGGTTGTTTATTGCTTAAAGCGTGGAGTCCATCATAGCCTGAATTTGGAATTCTTGGATCATAATAAGAACCAAGATTAATATTAACTTTGACCCCGTTATTATCCACTGAAGTTAAAGTATTTGCTATTAAAGCTCCAGATTCATTAAATGTGATTAAACCTTCAGTTGTTCCTCCAATTTTGTTATTGTCATTATCATACACTTGTGCTACAGCTTTGTATTCTAAATCGGTGCCATTTTGAGGCAAGACTCTATCAAGTTTTACTTTTACCCAGCTAATTGAGCCATCAGGATTGATAAGCTTTGCAGATAATTCTGAGCTATCTGAAACCTCTTTTTCCATACTTATATGAGATGATTTTAGCGTAGCGTTTGCTAAATTTATTTTATCTAGTGTTTGATTTTCAAGATTAAAAGATAGATCATCATCTAAAGTAGCTTGTAATGTTTGAGTAATACCATTTTCATCTTCTATGTCAAAATATATCATAGTGCCAGGTTGCAAACCAAATATTTGCTCGTCTTTAACACTCCCAGATATATTAAAAGTTCCATCATCATTTTTTGTAAAATTAAATTTTTCAACATCAAGATCGATATTTACAGCTTCTGTTTTTGTGCTTGTATCTAAATTTCCACTCCAAGTGATATTTTGAGTTGGTTGAGGTGGCAAATAAAGATTTTTAGGAACAGATATTGGTCCTTGCGTATTTACCCCACCCATTGGAAAATCTACACCCGGCTTTCCTGTAAGGGCTGTAGTTACTCTTTGATCAAGTTGTTGCCCAAACATATTTGAAACTCTATTGCTAAGTTGAATTTCTTGTAATGATGGATTCATCGTCCCAAGTACATAATTTCCATTTGCATCAACTAAATTTCCATTTGCATCAGCTCTAAAAGCCCCATTTCTAGTGTAATACACGCTATTGCCATTGGATATTCCAAAAAATCCTTTACCTGCAATTGCTACATCAAATTCGCCATCAGTTGCTTCTAAGGGTCCTTGTTCAAATATATCAGTAGCAGAGGCAGCTGAAGTTCCATATCCTATTTGATCTTTGTTGTATGATTGCGTTGTCATTGTGCTATAAAATACATCTTTAAATCCAACTTCAGAGTATTTAAACCCTATTGTATTGACATTAGAAATATTATTAGCCGTGTTGTCTATGCTATGACTTTGAGATTTTACTCCATTTACTCCATTATAAAGTGCTGTAAACATATTTTATCCTGTGATTTCTTTAATATCTTCCCATTTGACCCAACTTCCGCCCATTCCAATTAAAGCTTCTCCGTTGTTAAATCTTACACCGGTTATTGGATAAGCTCCATAGGTTGAATTAATAACTTTTCCAGATTCTCCTGTATAGCTTGCCTTGACATAATATTTTCCAGAAGGAACAGGATTTCCACTATCATTGGTTCTATCCCAAACTATTTGCTTCATACCAGCACTCATATCTTTAACCTTCATAGTTCTTATAGGATCTCCTGCTTCGTTATAGATTGTAAATGTTACAGGAGCACTATCTGATTTATAAGCTGAATTTATCTTAGCTGTTTTTATATCCAATGTTGGCTTATAACCTACAATTTTAAATGTTTGATCATCTCCTACAACAGCTTGAAGAGTTTCTTCTTGTCCCTTGTCATCTTTTAATTTTATATGGATAGTATCTCCAGGTTTTGCTATGTCTTTTTCAATTTTTCCACTAATATCAAGCTTATCTTCGTTAGTTTTAAGTTCGAAATCTTTTGTTTCTATTTCAGTTTTGTTACCTTTTTGAGGTTCTTCAGGTAAATACATATTAATTTGAAATTGTATATCATCATCTGCTACTATTAGATAATCATCTTTAACAGTCGCAAGTTTTCCAACTGCTGCTAATGCATTCATACCTGTGCTAGCTGCGATAGAATTTTGTAATTTTGTCATAGCACTTACAAGTTGCGTCATAGTTTTATTAGTATTATCTTGCATTTCAAGTGCTGAAAGTTGAGCAGTTTGTGTAAGCATTTTTTCTGTATCCATAGGATCTGTAGGATCTTGATGCTGAAGCTCAATCAAAAGTAGTTTTAAAAAAGCATCTTTATCAAGTTCTGCTTTTGGGTTGCTTATAATTCCACTTGTATCATTTTCACTTCTTTGATTTACATTAGAAGCATCCTTTGTATTAAAGGCTAAAGGACTTTGGGTATTTTGTGTATCTATAGTTTGCATAAAAATCCTTTTTTATAATTTATTATTTTAAAGCAAAAAATATTCCATTTAAAAATATTTTGCTAAAACCATTTCCAAACTAGGTCTTTCTTGAATTTCATTTTCTAAATTCACCTTAGTTTCTTTTTTATTTTTATTTTGTTTTTGTTGATTATTTTGATCTTTTCTTTCTTGTTCGCTAAAATTCATTTCTAAATTTGTAAATCCCATATTTACTAGTGAATTTTTAAATTCAGCTTGGTGTTGTATGAAAAGATTGAGCGTGTTTTGATTTGAGTTAAAACTAATATTTAAATTTGTTCCTCTTTGAATTAATGTAACTTCTACTTCACCTAGATTGTTAGGATTTAATGTTATGTTAAATCTCGTAATAGGTGCTTTATAGCTTTCAATTTTTTCTTTAAATTCTTGAGCAAAATCATTAAAGGTTTCTTTTATATGAATACTTTGATTTTTTACAAAATGATTAGAAACTTTATTCATTTCTTTAACAAAAGAATTTAAATTTTCTTGTGGAGATTCATTGCTTTCTTTTGTATTTTCTTTTACATTTTTTAAAAAATCTGAAAAAACTTCAGTGCTTTGTTCATTTTTTTGATTTTTTATAATTGTATCTTGTGTATTGAGTAAATTTTCTAAATTTAGTTTATTTTCTCGTATATTTTGACTTTTTATATTGTTGGTATTTTCTTTTTTATCATTTTTTGGATTTTCTGGTTTTAAATTTTCTAATATAGAACTAACTTTTTTTTCAAAATTTTCTAAATTATTAGTCATCATAGGATCTATTTTTTCTTTGGATTGTTCTAATTCTTTTTTAAAATTATGAGTCGTGTTAATCATTTCTATATCATTTAATTTAGTGTTATTTGAATTTTTATTGGTATTGTTTGAATTTTTATTTGATTTTAAAATATTATTTATATTGCTTTTGTTGTCTTTTTCATTAACTAATATTTTATCATCAAGATGATCTTTTAAAATTATCTTTTTATCATTTTCATTGCCTTCTACAACTTTTTTAGATAAATCTATATTTTTTAATGCACAAGCCAATAAGGAAGCAGAATCATTGTCTTTATTTTTGCTAATATGTTTTTTTTGTTCAGATTCTTCTTTTAAGTAGTTTGAAATTTTTTGATTAACTAAATCTTGAAAAATATTAGTATTGCTTTGTTTTTGTGTATCAAAAAATTTCTTTTTATCTAATTTTGGAAAAGATTTTTTTAAATCTTGTATTTGTTCAAATTTTATGCTTTTTACATTTAATCCTAAATCTTTTGCTATATTCAAAAGTTCATTTATATTTTTGATACTTTTTAATTTGTGAATATTATTTTCAATACTTAAAATTGCTATATTATCTTTAGCTAATTTGTTAAGTTTTATATCTTTACTATCACTTTGTAGTATTTCCAATAAAGAAAGAATTTGCATTAAACTAGCATTTTCAAACAATTTTATACTATCTTTTTCATCAAGTTTTTTTTGCTCGCTAGATGGTATAGCCTCTTTTTTTGTATTATATTTTTTTTCTGGAGTCTTATAATCTTTTGATAAGCTTGAGTCTTTTTCATCAATAGCTTGAATTAAAGATTTTAAAAATTCATCTCCATCACTTTTGTCAGTATCCTTAGGAATATTTTCATTTTTTGGTGCGAGGCTTAATACATTTAAAGCCTCTGCGCTTTGTATATTTGACATAAATCAACCTATGATAAAATTACTCTTTGCTAAATTTGGAAATAAATTTTGAAGCTTTAGCACGCAATCAATTTTTAAATTTTCGTGTGAAAGGTTAAAATTCTTAAAAATGATTAATAATTCTTTTATATTTTTAGCATTTAATATCGCATTTTCATTATGAGTATCATCTAAAATTTCACTAATTTCTCCAGATAATTTTACATAATTTAATTTTTTTTCTGACTTTCTAACATCTAAATAGCTTAAAAGCTCCATAAAATACTTGCTATTTAAAACTGAAACTCCTTGTTTTTCTAAACCAGTATTTAAAATTTGTGTATCTAAGTTTGACATATTTTTCTCCTTAAAAATAATAACTTCACTGATAAAAGCAACAAGTGTTCCAAAATTTAGATTTAAAATTTTTAAGTATTTTTATATATAATGCTAAATTTTAAATTTTAAGCTTGGAGAAAAACTTGGACGATATTAGAAATATAGCTGTTATAGCTCATGTTGATCATGGTAAAACAACTATGGTCGATGAATTGTTAAAGCAATCAGGGACTTTTAATGAACGTGAGCAAATAGCAGAAAGAGTGATGGATAGTAATGATATAGAAAAAGAAAGAGGTATTACTATACTTTCAAAAAATACTGCAATTGACTATAAAGGTGTAAAAATTAATATTATTGATACCCCAGGACATGCTGATTTTGGAGGCGAAGTTGAACGTGTTTTAAAAATGGTAGATGGGGTTTTACTTTTAGTTGATGCACAAGAAGGAGTTATGCCTCAAACTAAATTTGTAGTAAAAAAAGCCTTATCTTTAGGACTTAAACCTATAGTTATAATTAATAAAATTGATAAACTAGCTGCAGATTGCGAACGCGTAATTAATGAAATTTTTGATCTTTTTGTCGCTTTGGAAGCAAATGATGAGCAGCTTGATTTTGCTATAGTTTATGCTGCTGCAAAAAATGGTTATGCAAAACTTAATTTAGATGATAGTAGTGAAAATATGGAGCCATTGTTTAAAACTATTCTAGAGCGTGTTCCAGCACCAAGTGGTAGCGACGACAATCCTTTGCAACTTCAAGTTTTTACTTTAGGTTATGATAATTTTGTAGGTAAGATAGGTATAGCTAGAATCTTTAATGGAAAGGTGAAAAAAAACCAAAATGTTATGCTAGCTAAGGCTGATGGCACAAAAGTAAATGGTAGAATTTCAAAATTAATCGGTTTTATGGGTTTAGAGAAAACTGATATTGAAGAAGCTAAAACAGGAGATATAGTAGCTATAGCGGGTTTTGAAGCTTTAGATGTAGGTGATAGTATTGTTGATCCTAATAATCCTATGCCACTTGATCCTCTCCATATAGAGGAGCCAACTTTAAGTATAGTATTTTCTGTTAATGATGGTCCATTAGCAGGCACTGAAGGTAAGCACGTAACATCAAATAAAATTGCTGAACGTTTAGAAGCTGAAATGAAAACAAATATTGCTATGAAATATGAAAATAGCGGTGAAGGAAAATTTAAAGTAAGTGGAAGAGGCGAGCTTCAAATTACTATTTTAGCTGAAAATATGCGTAGAGAAGGTTTTGAATTTTGTATGGGAAGACCTGAAGTTATCGTTAAAATAGAAGAAGGATTAAAAACTGAACCATTTGAACATTTGGTGATTGATGTGCCAGATGATTTTACAGGAGTTGTAATAGAAAAATTAGGCAAAAGAAAGGCTGAGATGAAAACTATGACTCCAACAGGCGATGGACAAACTAGACTTGAATTTGAAATTCCAGCACGCGGACTTATAGGCTTTAGAAGCCAATTTTTAACTGATACTAAAGGCGAAGGTGTAATGAATCATAGTTTTTTAGAGTTTCGTCCATTTAGCGGTGCAGTTGAAAAAAGAAATAATGGAGCATTAATTTCTATGGAAAATGGCGTAGCTTTAGGGTATTCTTTGTTTAATTTACAAGATAGAGGAGTATTATTTATAGAGCCTCAAACTAAAGTTTATACAGGAATGATTATAGGAGAGCATTCTCGTCCTAATGATTTAGATGTAAATCCGATTAAGGGAAAGAATTTAACAAATGTTAGAGCAAGTGGAAGTGATGATGCTATTAAACTAGTACCACCTAGAAAATTGAGTCTTGAAAGAGCATTAGAGTGGATAGAAGAAGATGAGCTTGTTGAAGTTACTCCACAAAATATTAGAGTAAGAAAGAGATATCTTGATCCAACTCAAAGAAAGAGAATGGAAAAGGCTAAATCTTAATGGATTTTGAGGCTATACGTCAAGGTTTAAATAAAAGACTTAAGGCTTTGCAAATTTTATCTATTGCAGAAGCCTTGATTGTATTTTTTTTAGTATTTCAATTTATTCAAGATTTTATTATTGCCTTGTTTGGAGGAGTTTTAGCAGGAGTTTTGTTTTTTAGAATTTTAGGAAGAAAACTTATGTGGGGTCGCAATGAACTTATAATAAAAATATGCGAAGAATTTTTAAAACAACACAATGCAACTTTTCATAAAGAGGGTTTTAAAGAAGAAAATTTTAAAAATATCGGTTTTGATTTTATTTTAAGAACTTATCATTCTCAAAATTCTTTTGTATTTAAAAATTTTACTTTATATGATGTAAAATTTAAAGATGAATTAGGAAATTTTTTCTGTGGTATTTTGCTTTATAGTAAGTATTTAAAACAAGATATTAATTTTGAAAATAATATCTTTGAAAAGGTCAAGGACAAAGAATTTTCCATACAAAAAGTATTAAGAAAAGATAAATTTGCACTTATAGCAAGTTTAAGAAATCCTTTTTTTGCTGATTTAAAAACTAATATTGATCTAAATTTTAAATTTTTTAAAAAAAATTTAGAACAGCTTCAAAGTCTTTGTGATAAATAATGATAATTAGGTAAATATAAATTATTCTTTGCCATTTTTAATAGGCACAAAAAGGCATTCTTCTAAAATTTCTTTTGTAATTTCTTTGTCTTTTTTGATAAATCTTGTTATGAATTGTTGATCTCCTATTAATAATGGTGCAACTAAAATTCCATTTTCTTCAAGTTGATCAAATAATACACTTGGTATATGTTCTATATAAGCAGAGAGTAAAATTCTATCATAAGGAGCATAATTTTTCCATCCATTTTGTCCATCATCAAATTTTACATGTATATTAAAGTAGCTTAGTATTTTAAATTTCTTTATAGCATCAGTTGCTAGCTTTTCTATGCGTTCTATTGTAAAAACTCTTCTTATGAGTTTGCTTAAAATAGCTGCTTGATAGCCACTACCACATCCTATTTCTAAAACACTATCAGCGTCTTTAAAATCAAGTGCCATTGTCATTTTTGCTACTGTTAATGGAGAGCTTATCCATTGATTTCCCATCATAGGAAGTGCATCAAGTCTATAAGCATGAGTTTTTAGTGGTGAAAAAATTTCTCTTGGTGTAGAACAAAATGCTTTAAACAATTCCTCATTGATAAAAGTATTTTTTCTAATTTCTTCTGCCATAGTTTGACATTGTTTTCGTTCAAATATGCTATCCAATAACAACCCCTTAAAAATTGTTATTTTATCTTAGTTTTTATTTATAAAACTTAAAATATTTCTTAGAGTTTTTAGCTCTAAGAAATTAATCAAGTGTGTAAAGAATATTTGTGTTATCTTGATAGGAAAGAATATGAATTTTTCCATCTTTAAAGAATAAACTTCTTGCATTGGTGATATTTTTAGGAAAAGAAATAGTTTTTACAATTTCTTCTTTGTCTAAATCTATTACTGCAATAACATTGTGATTTTTACTTAATGCGTAGATTTTACCATCTTGATAAGCCATAGAGGTAACATAAAGATCACCTAGAGTTTTATTTTCTTTTAATTTTGCCTTCGGGGTAAATTCAGCCGAAAGTATTCTATCTGCTAATGAAATCTTAGAAATAACAAAAGTTTTTGAATCTTTATTATTTGGGATAGTTGCAATATATATGAAATCATCATCTGTTGTAGTGCTTGCAATATGATTAAATTTAGCTCTTATAGTGTCAATTCTTCCGCGGCCTAAATCTTTTCCTTGTCCTTCAAATTTATCAGCACCTTTTATAAAATCTGCATATTGTAAGGCATCATCTGCATTTGTATTTTTATTAAATCTTAAAAAGGTTTTATTTGAACCCATTAAAATATATTTATCATTTAGGTAAGGAATAATTCCAATTATCGGGTTTATAGTAGCTGAAAAATATGGATCTAAGATAAAATCTTCTTTAATTTTGAAATTATCATCTAAAAAATACACATCATATTTTGAACTTGCAACATATTCTCCATTAATATAATCAAGCGTGTTAAGAGGTTTTTTAAGATCAATTTTAACTTCATTAACAATTTTTAAATTTTCATCAATATTTATAAACGGACTATTGCTAATATTATTATCAAATTTAATACCAAGCTTATCACTTGCTGGTGCAAATGCAAAATCAGGCTCTTTAATATCACGTTTTCCTAAAAAAGATATATTTTTCCATCTTTTATTCCACCCAGAATCGTCCCAAATAATATATTTTGAATTTAAACTAAAACGAACTGGATCACCTTGTCCGCTATATGGAGGAATACCTGTGCTCACAAAGGCTTGAAATACATTTGAAGCGATAATAAAGGTTGCAATACTCATTGCTACTAAATTGAATTTGGTAAGTTTTCTAAAATCTACCCCTTCCATTTCTTTTTCAAATGAACTAAATTTAGGAGCAAATGCGAAAATAACACCCAATAATAACACTACTGCCCAAAAAACTACTTCAGCCCAGAAATAAGTATGTAAGCCAAAAATAGGCAAACCAAATCCTTGATCAAGATCGCGATGAGCGTGACCTGCAATATGATGAAATGACTGCCATAGGCCAAAAGCTGTTGCTATTAAAAGAAAAGCTAAATACTTGCCTTTTATACCATAACGAACTATAAATAAAGCAATCACTCCAATAAAAATCATAGATTCTCTTTGACCCCAGCAAGAGGTGCAAGGACTATCTCCTAATACATAGCCAAAAATTAAATTTGCTATGCCAACAGGTAATAAAATTATTAAAAATCCTGCCAGGCACATCAAAAAATAAAAGAATTTAGTTTTATTAATATCACACATGTTTTAACCTTATAAATTAATTAGGCTTAAAATTGCGCCTGATTTACGACCTAAATAGTCAAATACCATAATAACCCAAGATATTACAAGTATAGAAAAAGCAAGTTTTTCTTTTTTTGGTTTTACTATCATTAAGATTATGGCAATTAGAATTAACAAAAGTTCTAAAAATTCCACAATAACTCCTAAATAATAAATTAAAAAGTAGTTTATTTTATAATAAAATATTAAATAAATAAAAAATATTAATAAAAAATAAAAGAAATATTATAAATTTATATATAGTTATAAGTTTTGAGACTAAAAGTCATCAAAACTTAAACTTCCTTTAGAATAATTTGTTACTTTACTCTCAAAAAAATTACTTTTTTGATCATTGAATTTAGAAAAATCATCTACCCATTTAATAGGATGTTGTGCATTGTAAATTTTGTCTAAATTAATAGCCATAAGTCTTTGATCTACAAGATAATGAATATATTCTTCTATGATATCATCAGTAAATCCCATAATTTGATTTTGCGTAATATATTTGCCCCATTTAATTTCTAAATTTCCAGCTTTTTTGAACATATCATATATTTTATTTATGTTTGTTTCGTGAAATAAATCAGGTCTTTCTTTATGAACAGAATTAATCATATTTTGAAAAAGGAGTAAATGAGTTATTTCATCTCTTTGAATAAATCGTAT
This sequence comes from Campylobacter sp., assembly GCF_020024835.1. Lineage (GTDB taxonomy): Bacteria > Campylobacterota > Campylobacteria > Campylobacterales > Campylobacteraceae > Campylobacter_D. The sequence goes on from NZ_JAHHTD010000005.1 coordinate 25,733, forward strand.
CATTTGTGCTGAACCTAACATCTTTCCCGCACGTGCTAGAGCATAAATTGCTGTAAAACCGCTATAAAAATACACTCCTTCTAAAATTTGATTTGCTACCATAGCTAGTAAAAGCTTATCATCATTTACTTCACCAGCTAATTCCTCATAGATACTTGAGATAAAATCATTTTTCTCTCTTAATGTATCATCGTGCTTTTCCATTTCATAGATTAAATCTGTATTTTCGCAGATAGCCTCAACCATTACTGCATATGATTTTGAATGATTAGCTTCTTCATAGGCTTGACGTGCTAAAACAGCATTGATCTCTGGTGCAGTAATATAAGGGTTGATATTATCTGCTAGATTGTTAGTTTGAAAGCTATCCATTGATATTAGTTGAGACCATACTAAATCATACATTCTTTTCTCAGCCGATGTAAGATTACAGCGATAATCAAGTGCATCTTTAGTAGTATCTACTTCTTTTGGAAACCACGTGTTAGCCTCCATTAAATCCCAAAGTTTTAAAGCCCAAGTATATTTTGCTTTAGTAAAATTTAAAATCCCATGAGGATTTCCATTAAACACCTTTCTATCATTTAAACTTTCATTTGATTGTGGATTATAAATTCTTTTCCTTTTCATTTTTTCTCCTTTGTAATAATAATACTTTGACTTAACATATCGTGTAATGTCAGAGTATCTTTTCTAAAAAAGCTCATAAGAAAACCTATGAGCAAACCAAAACTAATTATAAATATAATATATCTAAATATTATTTGAAAGAAATTTAATTTTTTACCCGTTTTTATATTAATTAAATATAAATCATAAGCTTTAAATCCCGGGCTTTGAGCTTTTTTTAATAAAAATAGGCCTTGAATGAGACCAAATATTAAAGAACACAAAAAAATAATAAGTTGATTATTTAAAAAAGCTTCTTTAGATCCTAAAATAAAGTAAAACAAATATAAAATCGGTGTGTATAGTAAAAAAATATCTATCAAGAAAGCTTTAAAACGTAAAAAACGAGACGCTAGCTTTACTTTCATTGTGTTTAATTACCACGACTACCAGGTTTAATAGCTTGGCTATTTTGACAAAGCGGACAAGTATTTTCTTCATAAATTTCGAATTCAAAATTACCTAAAGCAAAAAGTGGTAGATTCTCTGGTAGCTTAGCAGTATTTAATCTAGGATTGCTTAAATTTTTAACCGAACAAAAGCCACGATTTGCTAATGCTGCAAAGGCAACCACTTTTCCACCTAGTTTCTCGATAATTTTAGAACTTTCAAGTGCAGAACCACCAGTTGTGATAATATCTTCACATATAATAAATTTCTCATTTTTTTTAACTTCAAAACCACGTCTAAGAGTCATCACGCCTTCAACACGCTCTGTAAAAATAAAACGTTTATTGCAAGCTCTTGCTAGCTCATATCCAGCTAAAATTCCACCGAGTGCTGGGGAGCAAATGCTATCAAATTCAATGTTATAATCAGCAATTATTTTAGTTAATTCTTCGCATAGCATTTCAGCAAGCTTTGGATTTTCTAAAACTTTAGCGCTTTGAAGATAAAATTCAGAATGTTTTCCAGAACTAAGTAAAAAATGACCTTGTAGATATGCTCCACATTCTTTATAAATTTTTTCTAAATTCATAATTAAACCTTTAGTAATTCCGCTTCTTTGTTTTTTACTAATTCATCAGTCTTTACAATGTAGCTATCGGTTAGTTTTTGAACTTCATCATAAGCTTTTTTTATTTCATCTTCTGAAATAGCTTTATCTTTTTCAAGTTTTTTTATCGCATCATTAGCGTCTTTTCTAATGTTTCTTATAGCAACTTTAGTTTTTTCACCCATAGCTTTAGCATTTTTAGCGTTTTCTTCTCTTTGCTCTCTTGTCATTGGAGGAAAGAATAATTTTATATTTTCTCCATCATTGTTTGGATTTACACCTATATTTGCTGCTGCAATAGCAGTTTCAATAGTTTTTAGCATAGGTTTTTCCCAAGGAGTGATACTAATGGTAGAAGCATCAGTTGCTAAAATAGTTGCTACTTGATTAAGCGGGGTTGCGCTTCCATAATAATCTATATAAATATGATCAAGTATATTGATATTTACTTTACCGGTTCTTATTGTAGTAAAATCTTTTTTTAAACTCTCTAAACTTTTATCTGAATGTTGTTTTTGTTTAGTATAAATTTCATTTAGCATAGATCTTTCCTTATTTACTAGTATTGGTTTCTACCATTGGTGCATTAGGAATGGTATTGTTTGTCTCTGGTGCTTTTGGCAAAATTTGCTCTGCTTTTTCAGCTAAAGAATTAGAATTATTATTGTTATACATATAGCTTAGAGCTATCGTATTTGCTATGAGTAATAAACCCATTATAAAAGTAAATTTTGCTAAAAATCCAGCTGGTCCTTTAGCACCAAATAAACTTTCATTGCTTCCACTATATGCTCCAAGTCCTATACTTGAGCTTTTTTGAAGTAAAACTGCAATACAAATAATGATGACAATTGCAAATTGTAAGAAAATTAAAAGAGTAATCATAAATATTCCTTGATAATATACGAAGTGTTATTCTAACTTAAAAAGCTTGATATAAACTTGAAAGAAAAAAGAAATTTACGAGAGTTGCTCTCGCAAATTTCTTATCTACTACTAAAGCTTCTTAAAATATTAAGAAGAGATATAAAAAGATTGATAAAATCAAGATAAAGAGCTACAGCACCTTCAATAGGTGTTTCATAATTTCCTTTTATAATATTTTGGGTATCATAAAGTATATAAAATGAAAATAAAATCGCACCGATTCCAGAAATAGCTAAACTCACAATAGAGCTTTGAAAAAATATATTAATTAAAGAAGCTACTACAATTACGATTAATGCTACAAATAGCATTTTGCCCATTATAGTAAAGTCTTTTTTGGTATTCATCGCAAATACACTTAGAGCACCAAAAGCAACGGTGGTGAGTGCAAATGCTTGAGCTATAATACTAGCCCCAGCAGGCATAGCTAATACCGAATACAAAAGTGGTGTTAGAGTTAATCCTGAACAAAAAGTAAATCCAAAAAGTAAGATTAAATTTAGTGGAGTTTCTCTTTTTTTCCATTGTAAAGCAAACAATAATCCTAATTCAACGATGAATAAAATCCAAAAAGTTGCTTGTGATTGTATAAAAAGACTTGCTAACATATAAATTCCGACATAAGCTCCAGCAGTTGCAGCTAGCAAAGAAGCGGCAAAAAGTTGATAAGTTTGCTTTATAAAGATACTTAAATCACTTCTAGTATAACCTTCAAATTCTTGAGTTTTAGAGTTTGAGTAATCTCTATCATAAAGGCTCATAAAATCCTCCAAATGTTTTAAATTTATTTTTTATGGTTTAAATTTACAAAAAAAAGATAAACAGAAGATTAAAATAATAAAAACAAATTATAAAAATTTATATATAAAAAAATAATAATATTAAGTATAATTTTGTCGATGATATTCTAAAAAGGAAATTTTTGAAAGATTTAATTGATGGTGCTTTAAAATTTATGCAAGAGGATTTTAAAGAGCATGCACAATTGTTTGAGAGTTTGAAAAATAGGCAAAATCCTCATACACTTTTTATTGGTTGTGCTGATTCAAGGGTTATACCTAATTTAATTACTAATACTGGTCCTGGAGAGCTTTTTGTGATAAGAAATATTGGTAATATAGTCCCTCCTTATAGGATAGGAGATGATTATTTATCTACTACTTCTGCAATTGAATATGCATTTAATTCTTTGCATATTAGAAATATCATTGTTTGCGGACATAGTAATTGTGGTGGATGTGCAGCTTTATATGCTAGCACAGATGATTTAAAATATATGCCAAATGTGGAAAAATGGCTTACTTTACTTGAGCCGATTAAAAATAAGGTATCAAAAATAGCTCAAGATGATGTAGCTATGAGAGCTTGGATGACTGAAAAGATGAATTTAGTAAATTCTTTACAAAATTTACTTACATATCCTGGAATTGAAGAAGCTTTAAATGAGAAAAAGATAGAGATTCACGCGTGGTATTATATTATTGAAACAGGTGAAATTTACGAATATGATTTTAATTTTGAAAATTTTGTTTTAATTCAAGAAAGGCGTTCATGAAAAAAATATTTATTTTTGTATTAATTTGTTGTTGCATAAATTTTTTAAATGCTCAAGAAAATGAAGAAGTTAAGATAAATAAAGATAGTATTTTTTATTTAGTTCAAAATTATATTGAGTTAAATTCTGTGCTAGGAAGCTTTGGAGGAATGGATGAAAATTTTAGTGGCTACCAAGATAATATAAGAGAAATAGAAAAACAAAAACAAGATATTTTAACCCAAATTCCTTTGCGAATGATTTCACAAAAAGTTAATGAAAAAGAAGTCAAAATATTTTTAAACACAAAAAGCAATCTAGAAACAAAAGTAGAGTATGCTCAAGTTGAAAAGCAGTATTATAATTATGTAGATAGTAAGATTAAATTGATAAATTTAATTGCCTCAGAGCATTTTTATTTTTGTATTTTTGAACTTGAAAAGGTTTTTATACAAGGTGCTCAAAGCAATAAAATACGATCAATTGTAGATAATGCAATAGAACTTTTAAAAGAAGATATAAAATTTGATTTTTCATTAGAAAAAGAAAAAATAAGTGATGTAGAAAAGGTTAAAATTTTAGAAGACAAAGAAGAAAAATTAAAAATAATTATTAGATCGTATAATGAAATTTTACTCTACTTAAGAAATAATGCAAGATTGCTAGAAACTAATTTTTTATTTAATGAGCTTGGTTTGCAAAATGCTATTAATTATATTAATTATAAAACTTCTATTGAAAAGGTTAATGTTGGAAAAATTGTTATTTCAATTTTAGTTATTGCATTTTTTTACTCTTTGAAATTTTATCTTGTAAAAATTTTATCTTTTATTTTGCTTAAGTTATTTAAGCAAAATTTATCAAATATAGAGCTAAAAACACATTTTCTTTCAAAATTACAAAATCCTATAGGATGGTTTTTATTGATATATGCTATAGGAATTTGTTTTACTATTGTTTATTATCCAGCTCCAGTAGATATAAGGATAGGTAATGCTTTATATATTATATATGCTATATTGAGTGCGTGGATTGTAATTAGTATTTTTGATAGTTATGGTATGGTTGTAATATCAAAATTGGCTGAGAAAAGTGGCAAAAGAGAAGTTGTTAATTTAATTATAAAGATTTTATATTTTATTATTATTGTTATAGCTGCACTATTTGTGTTGGCACATTTGGGTTTTAATATTTCAGCATTAATTGCATCTTTAGGTATAGGTGGGTTGGCTGTTGCATTAGCAGCTAAGGATATTATTGCGAATTTTTTTGCATCTGTGCTTTTATTATTTGATAATAGTTTTAATCAAGGTGATTGGGTTGAAATTTCTGGAATAGAAGGGACTATAGTAGAAATAGGTCTTAGAAAAACTACCATTAGAACATTTGATAATTCTTTAGTATTTTTGCCAAATTCAACCATAATGGGAGCTAATATAAAAAATTGGAGTAAAAGAAAAATTGGTAGATATGTAAAAATATATTTAGGTATAACTTATGATGCAAAACCACATCAATTAGAACAACTTGTAGAAGATGTAAGATATTTACTTGCTACAAGTTCATTGATAGCTCAAGTTGATGATAGTGCATTAAAACTTGGTGGATCAAGAGCTAAATATAGGGAAAATTTAGTTTCTGTGAATGATTTAGAAGGATATAAAAATAAAACTTATGTTGCAGTGAGTGGTTTTGGTGCAAGTTCTATAGATATAGAAGTATATTTTTATACTAAAGCAGTTGATGGAGCAGGTTTTAGAGAGGCTAGACAAAGTATTTTACTTGAAATTATGAAAATAGTAGATAAAAATAAATTAAGTTTTGCTTTTCCTTCTCAAAGTCTTTATATTGAAAAAATAAATACCGAACAAAAAGAAGAGCTTTTAACTTAGTAAGCTCTTCTTTTATCATCACATTCGACTAAAATTTTATCAGCTATGATTATGTTTTCATTTTTATTAGCATTAATTTTAACTAAACTACCTAGTTTTAAGTCCTTGATTCCAGCTAGTTTTTTATTGCTACCAAATATTCCGCAAGCATAAATTTCAATTTGTGTTTGAGGTAGAATGATTACGATAAGATTGTCGCTTGAATTAGTTTTTAAACTGATAGTATTGTTTGATATATTTTGTAAGATTCCTTGAGTTTTGTATGCAAAAGTGATACTAACTAAAGAAATTAAAAGTAAAAACAATCTCATAAAATAACTCCTTTTAAGAGTTATTTTACATTAAAAATCTTAGTAAGCTCTTTTTTTGCAATCTATTTCAATTTTTTTAATCGTTATATTTTGTAATTGGTCTTGATTTTGTAGATTGTTTTGAGTGTAGCCTTGGAAAATTTCAGCTTCTATAAAGGTGCCTACTTTTAAATCTTTGAAAGTGCCATATTTATCCATACCAAAAATTCCGCAATCATCCATATCTATTTTTGTATTTGGTAATATTTTCATATTTATTTTTTGTCCGTGAGTTGTATCTACCAAAATAGTTTTTGTAGTATCGTTTATATCTATAATTGTTCCATATATTCCATCAGCATATGCAAAATTTGAAACACCTAAAATAGTTAAAATTGTAGCTATTTTTTTTATCATTTTTTACTCCTTGATTTTATTAGATGATTATAGTATTTATCGGTGAAGTAAGAGTGAATTTAAAAAATTAATTTGCAATATTTTATTTTTAGAAGTTAAAATAAAATATCACATTTTAGTAAAAATCTTTAGTAATAAAATATCAATGTATAAAAAATTCTTGAATTTTATTTTTATCATCAAAAGCTACACTTTTAAATATTTTTTCTTTAAAACCTATATTGTAACTAGTATTTGGTTGAGTTTTAGCATATGTTAATGCTATATTAAAAGCTAAATTTAAATCCTTATCGTTGATATTTTTATCAACTAAAGAGTAAGCTCCTACTAAATCAAATAATTTTAACTCTTCATATTTATCAGTTTTTAGTTCTTTTAAAAAGCGATTTTCTAATTCGTTTCTCCCAACAATCATCTTAGAGCCATATGGAAGTCTTAGATGACGACCATATTTTAATAATTGTGCATCATTAACTTGCATATTTTTATCAAATTTTATAAAATCTTTTATTTTGTTAGCAAAACTTTCAAGCGTTAATAAACATCCTCCCCCAGGACTTTCAAAATCTTCAAATCCAAATTTTAATGCAAGTTCTAGCTGCCTTTTTCTGCTTCTACCACTAATATTTTCTAATTTCATTCTATCTACCCATCTCTCGCGTTCAGGTTTTGTTATAGGTAAATTTTTTGCACACATAGGGCGTAAAATCAAATCCTCTTCATCTAAAGCTAATTTTTTTACTTTAGCCATAGCATCATTTCTTTGACTCATAGGACGTTGTCCTACTACTTCTCCTGTGATAATAAAATTTGCATTTTCATCTTTTAACATAGAAAGAGCAGTTTTAAACATAAAAGCGTGGCAATCAATACAGGGATTAAAATGTTTTCCATAGCCATATTGTGGATTAAACAAAACTTCTTGCAAATAAGTATTTCTTACATCTATGACTTCAAAACTAGCTCCAGCCATCGCAGCACGTTTTGCCATAATTTCACTTTTATCACTAGTTCCACCAAATCCTATGTTTATATTAAGAGCTTTAACTTCAATTCCTTGAGAGGTTATTAATTTCATAGCAAGCATAGAATCAAGTCCGCCGCTAAAAAGTGCCAATGCTTTCATTTTTTCCTTTCAATAATTTTTTATAATTTTATTTAAAGAAATTTAATTTATTTTCTAAAATTTAAAAAAAATCATCACCCGTGCATAGACAAAGTAAATGTTTATTTTTAATACTTTTTTGCAAATTACTAAGAAAAATCTCTAATTCATTTTCATTTTTTAAAGTTTGTATGGCTTGCAAAATTTTATTTAAATGAGAAAGAAAAAGAGTATTATCTTTACAATTTCTTTTGATTTTTTCTAAATTTTGATTTAAAATATTAAAAATCTGTTTTTTTAAAGCTTGTGCAAGGTTTAGATTTTTTGATCTATTAAAAAAAGCTAAATTAATTTTGCAAATCGCATATAAAAATTCTTCAAAATTATTTAATTTTTTTATATTTTCATATTCATAGAGTTCCCTGATATTTACATTTTCAAAATTTTTATTTTCTAAAATAGCTTCAATAATATCTTGGTGTATAAAATATTCTTTAGAACTTATGGCATTAAAAATTTGTATTGATTTAGGATTTTCGTGTAAAAATTTTAACAATTCTAATTCACTAATATTATTTGCAAGAATTTGCTTTTTATGATGTAAGTTAGTAATAAAATTCTTAGAATTTGCTGTTTTTGAAAGTTTAATATCTTGAGAATTTACCCCTAATAAATTTGCAACTAGATTAACATAAGAATTTGCAATTAGTGGTTCTAATAAAAAGGTATATTTTTGTATTTCTTCTAAAGCTTTTTGTTTGTTCAAAATTGAATTTAAATCAAAATTAGTAAGTAAATTTCTTAAATAAAATTCACTCAATTCCACGCCTTTTTCTAATATAGAAAATAGTAGTTTTTCTTGGTGATTTGCTACAAGTTCAGCTGGATCTTTTCCGCCTTCAAGTAAAACAACTTTACCATCAATTTTTGCTAAGCTCAATAAATATGATGAACGAATAGCAGCTTGCAAACCAGCATTATCATTATCAAAACATAGAATCACCCTTGCTTGCAATCTTTTGATTAAAGGAATATGATTTTCCCCCAAGGCAGTGCCTAAGACCGCTACTGAATTTTTAAAACCAGCTTTGTGTAGTGCTATAGCGTCCATATAACCTTCGCAAATTATCATTTCTTTTTGTTTATAAATTTCATCTTTGGCAAGGTTAAGTGCATATAAAATTCTTGATTTATCAAATAATTTATTTTGCGGAGAATTGACGTATTTTGCCATATTATTTTCATCTAGAGTCCTCCCACCAAAACCCACTAATAAATTTTTATGATCATAAATGCTAAATGTAATGCGATTAATAAAACTTGCATAAAATCCATTTTCATTTTTCTTTATAATGCCAACTTCTAAAGCATCATCGGTGTTAATTTGTTCATTTTGCAGTAGCCTTAAAGTTTCATTTGAGCTAGGTGCATAACCTAATTCAAATTTTCTAATATCATCATCATTAAGACCTCTTTTGTAAAGATATGATAGCATTTCTTTGTTTTTAGATAAATTTTGTTTATAAAATGCGTTGAGATTTGGCAAAATATACATAATGGATTTTTTATTATCTTGTTTTTGAGAAGTGTAATTAAGTGAAAAATTATTCCAAGAGGCGACTTTTTCAACTGCTTCAATGAAATTTAATTTTTCATAATCCATTACAAATTTGAATACATTTCCACCTGCCTTACAAGCAAAACAATGATAAAAACCTTTTATAGAATTAATATGCATACTAGGATTTTTATCATCGTGAAAAGGACATTTGCAAACATAACTTGAACCTTGCTTTCTCACTTCAATATAATGAGCTATAATATCAACAATGTCTGTTTTTTGTAAAAGTTGCTCTATGCTTGTTTGTTCTATCATTTTTTTTACCTTAAAGAAAATTATATAAGCATTTAGCTATAATTGTTATAAATTTAAAGCTTAAAGTTGTGATTTAGATGGATTTTTTCTTCGTAGAGTATAGAGATCCTTTATTTGGACTTATTGTTTTGACTATTTTAGTTTTTACTATAGCTAGCTCGCATTATATTTGGTGTTTTTTTGCTAATAAAGATCAAAAAAATAAATTAGATCGTTTTGTGAAAAAGTTTGAAATTAACTCAACCTATCAAGAGCTTTTAAAAAATGCTAATTTAAGTATAGAAAATTTAAATTTTTTGGCAGATATATTTACTAAAGGTGGAGAATTTGAAAAGGCAGTTGGGATATACCTAATTGCGTTGCAAAAGGCAAATGAAGCAAGTCAAAAAGAATATATATTTTTTTCTTTAGCAAAAGTATATTTAAAGGTAGGATTTTTAGAACGCAGTGTAGAAACTTTGCTTAATGCTTTAAAAATAAGATCTCGTAGTAAAGAAAGTTTAAAGCTTTTAAAAATTGTATATTTAAAATTAAAAAAGTATGATAAGGTTTTAGAAGTCTTAGAATGTTTATTTGAGCTTGGAGAAAATGTTTATCAAGAAAAAGCTTTGATTAAAGCCTTGAAAATTCAAGCAAGTTTAAAAACGCAAGCAGAGAAAATTCACGATATTTTAGCTTTATCACAAGACAATGAAAGCGTTTTAAGACTTTGTTTTTCTTATGATAAAGATAGTATGAAAAGTATGCCTAAATTTGAAAATATAATTGATTTATTAGATGAGCTCAATGAGAGTTTTAATATTCAAGATGATAAGTATCATGAATTTTTTTATGCTAAAAATATTGAAACAAGTCCTATAAAATTAAGCAATGAAAAATTTAAAGTATTAAAAATTTTAAATGACAACAAAATAAAGGCAAAGCTTTCTTTTACCTATGTTTGCGATAATTGTAAAAATCAAATTCCTTTATTTTTTTATCATTGTCCAATGTGTTATGAATTTAATACTTGCAAAATTTATTATGAGGTTAAAACTTGAAAAGTATCGAAATTTATACTGATGGGTCTTGTTTAAATAATCCTGGATTTGGAGGATGGGCTTATATATTAAGCTATAAAAATTATAAAAAAGAAAATAGCGGTGCTTTTGAGAATACAACTAACAATCGTATGGAGCTAATGGCTATCATACAGGCTTTAAAGGCTTTAAAAGAACCTTGTGATATAAAATTATATACTGATTCAAAACTAATGGTTCAAAGTATTAATGAATGGTTAAAAGAATGGGTTAAAAAAGATTTCAAAAACAAAAAAAATACCGATTTGTGGCAAGAGTATCTTGCGATTTCAAAAGGGCATAAAATTTTTGCTATTTGGGTAAAAGCACACAATGGACACGAGCTAAATGAGCATTGTGATATGTTAGCAAGAAATGCTGCTTTGAGGTTGCAAAAAGAAAGGTCTAAAAATGTTTAAAAAACTTCAAGAGCGTTTAGAGTATCGTTTTAAAAATGAAAATTTATTAATTGAAGCTCTTACGCATAAAAGTTATAAAAAGCCTTATAATAACGAAAGATTAGAGTTTTTAGGTGATGCAGTTATGGATTTAATAGTAGGAGAATTTTTATTTTTTAAATTTAAACAAGATTCAGAGGGAAATCTTTCAAGATTACGAGCAGCATTGGTAAATGAAAAATCTTTTGCTCATTTAGCAGAAAAACTTGAGCTTGGAATGTATATTTTTATGTCTGCTGCAGAGGAAAATAATGAGGGAAGAAAAAAACCTTCTATACTTTCAGATGCGTTTGAAGCTTTAGTTGGTGCTTTATATTTAGAAATAGGTTTTGATAATACTAAAAAAATAGCTTTAAAATTATTAGAAGAGGTTTATCCTCATATTGATACTCAAAGTTTATTTGGTGATTATAAAACAAAACTTCAAGAAATAACTCAAGCTGATATGGCATCAACTCCTGAGTATATTGTTGTAAAATCTTTTGGGCCAGATCATAAAAAGCAATTTGAAATAGCAGTAAAAATTCAAGGTATAGAATTTGCAAGATCGATAGCAGGTAGTAAAAAAGAAGCTCAACAGCAATGTGCAAAGATTGCTTTAGAAAAATTAGGACAATTATGAATACTTTTGGAACTAAATTTAAATTTACAAGTTTTGGTGAATCTCACGGAAAAGCACTTGGGTGTGTTATAGATGGTATGCCTGCTGGGATTAAATTTGATGAGGAATTATTACAAAAAGAATTAGATAAAAGAAAACCTGGAAAAAATAAATTTTCTACTCCACGTAAGGAAGAAGATAGGGCTCAAGTTTTAAGTGGGATTTTTGAAGGCTATACGACTGGAGCACCAATAGCTATAGTTGTTTTTAATGAAAATCAACATTCAAAAGATTATGAAAACATAAAGGATTTGTTTCGTCCAGGTCATGCTGATTATACATATTTTTATAAATATGGCATTAGAGATTATAGGGGTGGTGGAAGAGCTAGTGCAAGAGAGAGTATAGCAAGAGTTGCAGCTGGTGCTGTTGCAAATATGCTTTTGAGAGAATTTAACATACAGATTATGAGTGGAATTTATGGAGTAGGACAAATTGAAAGCACTTTAGATACTAATCAGTATGATTTTGATTATGCACTAAGTAGTGAAATTTATGCCTTAGATAAAAAGTTAGAACAAGATTTTAAAGATGAAATTTTAAAAGCTAAAAAAGCAAAAGATAGTATAGGCGCAAGAGTTTTTACTAGGATAGATAATCCTTTTAAAAATTTAGGAGAACCTATATATGATAAACTTGATTCTAAATTAGCTCATGCAATTATGGGGATAAACGCAGTAAAGGCTATAGAGATTGGTAATGGTTGTCAAAGTAGTTATGTATTTGGTAGTCAAAATAATGATTTTATAGAAAATGGTAGGTTCTTGAGCAATTATAGTGGAGGAATTTTAGGAGGAATTTCAAATGGAAATTTTATAGAATTTAAAACTTTTTTTAAGCCCACTCCTTCCATATTTTTACCTCAACAAACTCAAACTATTGAAGGCAAGAATGTAATATGTGAAATTCAAGGTAGGCACGATCCTTGCGTTGGAATTAGGGGAAGTGTGATTGTAAATGCTATGGCTAGTATTGTAATGGCTGATGCGCTTTTAATGAATACTTGTGCTAGTATAGAGAATTTAAAAAAAATATATAAATAAAATTTAATACTTGCTTGGTTATTATTTGCATTGCATTTATAAAGGAGCTAATTGTGAAAAAAAATATAGTTTTTTTGAAGTTAGAAGTGGAAATGATAAAGGCGAAGATGATTATAGAAAAGATACTATGCCAATGATAAATGCTTTAAAAAATCAAAATTGCAAAGCTGAAGTTATTTTTTTTAAACTTGATAAAAAAGATGAAATTTATAAATATATAAAAAATAATATTAATCTTTTAAAGATTAATCAAGGTGAGGTTAATTGTTCTAGTGTAGGTTTTGCCTCTTTGATTGAATTTGTTAATCTTATTGCTAAAAATACCATAGATGTTGTTAGTAAAAACTAATCCTTTTTCACAAAGAAGGAGTTTTTTGTGCTTTTGACTATACTTTATATTATAGGAATCACCGTTGATGCAATGACTGGTGCAATAGCTGCAGGACGCCATAAAATGGATCTTTTTGGAGTGATATTTATTGCTTTAGTTACTGCAATTGGTGGGGGATCTATTAGGGATATATTGCTTAATCACCATCCTCTTACTTGGATTAAAACTCCTGAGTATGTAGTTTTAATTTGTGCTGCTGCTATAATTACGACAAAAATTGCAAGATATGTTATAAAACTTGAAAAATTATTTTTAATTTTAGATGCTATAGGATTGGTTGTATTTAGTGTATTAGGAGCTCAAATTGCTATCCAAATGGGCCATGGTTTTATTATAGCTGTGAGCTCTGCTGTTATAACTGGTGTTTTTGGAGGAATTTTAAGAGATATACTCTGTGCTAGAATTCCATTGGTTTTTCAAAAAGAAATTTATGCTGGTGTAGCAATATTAACTGGAGCTTTGTATTATGTATTTCATATTTTAAAAATAAGTGATTTATGGGTAGTATTGATTTCTTTGTCTATAGGAACAATAGCTAGGTTATTAGCCATATATTATGGATTATCATTACCTATATTTTCCTTAAAGAAAAGCTAGAGAAAATAGATTTTGTATTTACACCTAATGGTGACCCATACGAGACTCGAACTCGTGTTACCGCCGTGAAAGGGCGATGTCCTAACCGCTAGACGAATGGGCCTTTCGTAGATTTTATAATTATGAATTGGAAATTATATCTTATTTTTTTTAAAAAAATCTGAATAAAAAGTCATAAAAGTTATTTATGACTTTTTATTTTTGTATATTATTTTTAAATAAAAATATCCAATAACAGCACTTAAAAAAGATGCAATAAGTATAGCAAGTCTATCTGAATAAGCAAATATATCACTATTTTGATAAGCTAGACCATCAATAAAAAAACTCATTGTAAAACCAATTCCTGTTAAAATACAAATTCCATAAAGTTGTTTAAAATTTGTATTTTGAGGCAATTTAGCTAAACCTAGTTTAATACTTATATAAGAAAATATAAATACACCAATTTGTTTGCCTAAAAATAAACCCAATATAATTCCTAAACTAACAGAAGAAAATATAAGATTAGGGTCCATATCTTTTAAATCTACTCCAGCATTTGCAAAAGCAAAAATAGGTAAAATAAAATAACTTACCCAAGGAATTAAATCGTGTTCGATATTTTTTAAAAAAGTTTGTCCATCTTTGGTATCTAAAGGTATAAAAAGAGCTGTAATTACTCCAGCTAATGTAGCATGAACTCCACTTTTTAACATACTTATCCAAAAAACTATAGCAACAATGATATAAAAAGATTTTTTTGTAACATGAAAATGATTGAGTAAATATAATATAAATATACATATTAAAGCTGCTATCATTGCATAGACTGAAAGCTCATTAGTGTAAAATAGTGCTATGACAATAATTGCACCCAAATCATCAAAAATAGCCAAAGATAACAAAAATAACTTTAAAGAAATAGGAACTTTTTTACCTAAAAGCATTAAAATACCTACAGCAAAAGCTATATCTGTAGCTGTTGGTATAGCCCATCCTCGTAAAGCAAAGTTGTCTTGATAGTTGAAAAATACAAAAATCAATGCTGGAATTACCATACCGCCTAAAGCTGCAAATACAGGTAAAGACATAGCTTTAATGCTATTTAACTGACCTCTAGTGATTTCATATTTTAACTCAAGTCCTATAGCAAAGAAAAAAATAGCAATTAATCCATCATTTATCCATAGAAGCAAAGGTTTAAAAATTTCCAAACTTCCAACTTGAATCCCAAAAGGAATATTTAAAAAATTTGTATATTGATCGGTTAATGAACTATTTTGTAAAATAAGTGCAAGTGCGGTAAAGAAAATTAGTAAAACGCCTGGAAAAGTTTCACTTTGAATAAAATTTTGAAATTTTTGCATAAAATAAACCTTTTAAATATTAATTAAATAAATATTTTATCATAAAAGGCTTATTTTTTATACAATGAATTTATTTAGTTGTATTAAACTGGAATAACACGTATGCTAGAGCTAAGCTCTTCTTGGAGGATATTTTCTATAGCATACAAGGTTGCTCCACTTCCGCTAGAGCAACCACTGCATGCACCAAGATAGCGAATATATATATCAATATTTTTATTTTCACTTTTTTGTATATCAATAATTTCTAAGTCTCCGCCATCTCCGTGTAGCATTGGGCGAACTTCATTATCTAAAATCAATTCTACAGCTTTTAATTGTTTAATAGTCGTCATTTCATCAAAAGAAAGGTCTTCTTTGCTTTGTTTTATTAGTTTTTCTTTTTCTATTTCTGCTCTAGTTTGAGTTAAAATATCTATTAAATAGTATTCTCTTTTCTCATGCCCGCCTGGTTTGATACAGGATTTACAAAAAGCTCCAGCTTTAGTGTATTGAGTGATTTCTTCTACACTTTTTAAATCATTTAGTTTAATTACTTCTTTTATAGTGCCAAGACTAACTCTAGCACATTCACAAACGATAATTTGATCTTCAAAATCCTCTGGATTTATACCTTTGTATTGAGCAGCAGCTTGCTTAATAACATCATATGCCATAACTGAGCAGTGCATTTTTTGAGGTGGAACAGCGGGAATATCAGGAGTATCTCTCATAGCAAATTCAACATCTAAATTTGTAATTTTTACTGCTTCATCTACATTTTTACCTATGCAAAGTTCGGCCATAGTATCACTACTTGCTATAGCTGTTCCACAGCCAAAGCTTTTAAATTTAGCATCAATAATTTTGTCTGTTTTTTCATCTACTAGCCAATAAAGTCTAACCGCATCTCCACAGCTTTCAGCACCAAAATCAGCTATGATTAATTTTGCATTTTCTTTTTTTGCGTCATCTTCGGTAAATTCACCCATATGTAAAGGATTATTCATCCTATCTTTAACTTTGTTTGAATACTCATCCCAAATTGAACCACCAATTAAATTATTTTTTGCCATTTTTTATCCTTTAATTATTAGGCTTATAAGCATAAGTGCTTGAAATTTGTCTTAGTCTTTGTGTTGCTTTTTTGATTTGATCGGCTGCATAATCAATCTCTTCTTCAGTGTTAAATCTTGACAAAGACAACCTTAAAGCAGTATGAGCTAAATCATTTTCAGCACCGATAGCTTCCATAATAGGATTGCTTTCAAGTGCTTCGCTAGCACAAGCTGAACCAGTGCTAGCTGCTATACCATTTTTGTTTAAATCCCAAAGCATTGCCTCACCTTCTACTCCTTTAATACTAGCTAAAATTGTATTAGGCACTCTTCTTGAACGATCTCCTACTACGCTAGTATCAGGCATAGTTAGAATGAGATCTTCTAGTTTGTCTCTTAATTTTCTAATGTGAGAATTTTCAAAATCAAGCATAGTATTAGCTATCCTTAAAGCTTCTGCCATAGCTACTATGTAAGGGACATTTAAAGTTCCACTTCTTCTTCCACCCATATGTTCTCCACCATGTAATAAAGGAGTTAATTTCAATCCTTTTTTTATAAATAACCCACCAATACCCTTTGGTCCGTGAAATTTATGTGCTGAAAAAGAGGCAAAATCTACTTCAGTTTTTGTTAAATTTACTTTTATTTTTCCAACAGCTTGTGTTGCATCTGTATGAAATAAGGCTCCATACTCGTGTGCTAATTGAGCCATTTCATTTACAGGAAAGATCATTCCAGTTTCATTGTTTGCCCACATAATACTCACTAAGGCAGTTTTATTTGAAATTACATTTTTTAAATCTTCTATTTTGGATATCCCTTCATGATCTACTCCAAGTTCTATAACTTTAACTCCCAATTTTTTCAAGAACATTGCAGTTGCAGCGACTGCAGGATGTTCTACGCTTGAAATAATAATTTCATTCCTATCTGAATTTAAGATTTTATCAAAATATATACCTTTTAAAACCCAGTTTATACTTTCAGTGGCACAAGAGGTTATTATAATATCGTCTAAATCATTAGCTCCAAGTCCTAAATAAAGCTTATCCATAGCTTCTTTTAATGCAAGATGAGTTGCACTTCCCCACTGATGAAGACTATTAGGGTTTCCATAGTTTTCTTTAAAAAAAGGTTTCATTAGCTCATAAGCTTCTGGTGCGAGTTTAGTGGTAGCATTGTTATCTAAATATACTTTCAAAATACACTCCTTGTCAATTAGGATACTTTTTATCTTTTTTTGCGTAATATACTCTAAAATATTAAATTTAACTTTAAAAAACTAAGTTTATAGCTTTAAGTATATTGTAACACAAGTTAAGCCATTGCGTTTAAATAAGAATGTAAAATTTTATTGATACTAGCTTGTTTTTTTCTATGTTCTAAAAATTGCATATCTAGATTTTCTTTTTGAGAGTTAATTTTTTCAAGATCTATATTTTCACTTTTTGTATTGAAATCATTTTTTAAATTTTGAAAGTATTTATCAACTTGTCCTATGTAAAGCTCGTAAATAGAACTTGAATTAGCAAATTCTTGCATATTGATACTATGTTGATAGTTAATATATTGCTGAAAAAAAACTGAAAGTTTATCTTCTGAAGTAGTGTTTTTATCCACTCCATTAATGTAAAGATACAAATCAAAACTCATTTTTTCTTTATTGTTTTCATTAATATAATCATCTACTTTTAACTCTCCACTCATAAGTTTTTGAAATTTCATATTAGAAGAATAATCAAGTTCTATAGGAGATAAAAAGAAATTTGTTTTATTATTATTTTGTTCTTTAATATCATTATATATGTAATTTAAAAACAAACCACTCTTAGAAACTTCTGCATTTTTATTTAAATAAGGTTTTATAACAAGATTGCTTGAAGTATTTTCTACACTTAATTTGAATGCAAAATCACCTATTTTATTATCAAGCATTAAAGTATTTAAATTTTTGTTAGCATCTTTTGCGTCTAAGAGGTCTTGAGAATTTTCATAAATTTTTAAAATTTTTCCATCATAATCATAACTATAACCTTGATTTAATTTTAAAATTTGACTCTTGTTTAAATATGAATTATTATTTGATTGAAATTCTGGATTGATTGTCTTTAAAGTATTATGGTAAGAATTTAAAAGTTTTGGTAAGTCTATTTTATTATAGTTTAAATTTTCATCTAGCTTAATAAGTTGTTTAGAAATTTCTCTAATGCTTTTGATATTTATATCATATTCAATAGGAATTTTTGCACTTTTGTTGAAATCTTTTTCAAAAAAACCACGTTCGTCTATTCTAAAACCAAATTCACTAGCATAAGTTATTTTATGTTCATTAGGATATAAAGAGTTAGAATTTACAAAATTACCTTGAGTGGTATCATCATCTATTTTATTTAAATTATTTCTTTCTGATTTTAAAAAATGATGTGTTGTAAAGTTTTGATAAGGACTAATATTTGAATTTATAAACATAACTCTTCTTTTAAAAATATTGCTTATTTTGCTAAAAGCAAAAGGTATGCCAATATTTTTAAATAGAAGAGAAAAAATTAAGCGTAAATGTCAAGTGATCCTGAACTATTAGTAGGAGTAGTAGTCGAAGCAGTGCTTGCATCTACGCCTTCAAGTACTTGCATTACTGCATTTTCTTTTGCTTCTATGGTTTTTTTCATTACATTTGTAGCAATATTAAGCATTAAACTTGCTTGATTGTTAGTAATTTCGCCCATAATTTACTCCTTATTTTTTGGATTCTTGTATATTATCGGCAAAATTTTATTAATCTTGAGTAAAATTATAATTTTGTAAAAGATGGTGATTTTTAGCTGTTTCTTTTTCTTCTAATATATCAATGTAGTTTTCAAATTCATTTGCATTTTTAAATAAATTTTTTATATGTATAAATAATTTTTGTGAAAAATTTTGAAGGTTATTTTGAGATTTGAGATATTTTTCTAATTGATAAATTTTTGAAATTTCACTTTGATATTCTTCTTGAGTAATTTTTTTTGCTTTAAAATTTTTATTTAAATTGTTTTTATTGTTAAGGATAAAAGATCGTTTTTGATTATTTATTTTAAAATTTACTATAAAACTATCTTTTGAAGTGATAATATCCATATATTTTAATTCTGCTTCATTATCTGTAAGTTTAAAGCTAATGTATTCAAAAAACATTTGAGTGTAAATTTCTTTTTCAAAGATATTTTGACAAATATCAGCATATTTTAATCCAAGATTGACATCAAAATCTAAAAGCACCATATTCGACACGATTTTATCCTTATTTTTTACTTAACAAATAAGCAAAAAATATTCCATAATCTAAGATTCAATCATTTTTAGCATATTTATAGTGTCTTCAAATTCAAAACTCTCTTCTGGATTTTGACTAAGAAATTGTTGCATAAAATCTTTTTTCATTATAGCTTGATCAAGTTCTTTATCACTACCTTTTTGATAAGCTCCTATGCGTAATAATACTTCATTTTCCTTTAATAAAGAGTTTAAGCGTTTAAATTTTCTTGCATACATTTTATGCTCATTACTAATAATATCACTCATAACCCTAGAAGCTGAATTTTGAATATTAATAGGTGGATAAATTCCAAAATCTGTTAATTCTCTACTAAGCACTATGTGTCCATCGAGTATTGATCTACTCTGATCAGCTATTGGATCGCTCATATCATCTCCATCAACAAGAACCGTAAAAAATGCTGTAATGGTACCCTTGCCTTCTTCTTTTCCTGTGCGTTCCATTAGTTGAGGTAAAAGGCTTAAAACACTTGGAGGATAACCTTTAGTAGTCGGTGGTTCGCCCAAAGCAAGTCCTATTTCTCTTTGAGCCATAGCAAAACGTGTTACGCTATCCATAATGAAAAGCACATCTTTTCCTTGCTCTTTGAAATATTCTGCTACACTCATAGCACAAAATGCACCATATTTTCTCATTAAAGCACTATCATCACTTGTTGCTACTATAATAACCGTATCATCAAGTTTGCCACCAAGATTTTTCTGTATAAATTCAGGAATTTCTCTTCCACGTTCCCCAATTAATGCTATAACCTTTATAGGAGCTTTAGAATTTTTTACTATCATACCCATTAAAGTAGATTTTCCAACACCACTTCCTGCGAAAATACCTAATTTTTGCCCAACTCCACAAGTTAAAAGCGCATCAATAGTCTTTACGCCAACTGAAAAAACCTCATTTATCAAACCTCGCTTCATCGCATCAATTGGCGCCCGCATTATTGGCATAAATTTGTCAGCTTCTATGGGGCCCTTGCCATCTTTTGGACGCATAAAAGGATCAACTACACGCCCTAATAACGCATTACTTACTCCTATTTGCATTCCTGCATCATTTATAAAAGCACGATCACCTATTTTAAAGCCTTCTACAAAACTAAAAGGACTTAAATAGCTTAAATGTTCATCTACTTCCACAACCATAGCCATAGCTTCTTTATTTTCATTTTCATTTGAGACTATTTTTACAATATCACCTATGCTAGTTTTTAAACCATTTATCTCTATGCTTGTGCTTGATATTTTAGTGATTTGTCCAAAAACACTAGAAAGATTTTGAGAAGAAATTTTATTTCTAAGTTTTTCTAAGGCCATTAAAATCTTACCTGCTTTGCTGAATTAATTAAGGTAAAAAATTCTTCTCTTGTTTTTTCATTTTTTAGAAAAATTCCTCTTAGTGCAGAAGTGCTCGTTGTTGAATTTGCTTTTTGAATTCCTCGCATTTCAACACACATATGCCTTGCTTCTATAACAACTCCAACACCTTTTGCTCCAACATACTCCATTAACGATTCTGCAATTTGTTCTGTGAGTTGTTCTTGAATTTGTAAGCGTCTTGCAAATACTTCTACTAAGCGAGGAATTTTGCTAAGACCAACTACTTGTTTATTGGGAATATAAGCTACGTGGATTCTGCCAAAAAATGGTAGTAGATGATGCTCACAAAGGCTATAAAATTCTATATCTCTTATCAAAACCATTTCATTATTTGAACTTTCAAACAATGCAGCATTTAAAATTTTTTTTGGATCTTGTTTGTAGCCACTAGTTAAAAATTCAAAAGCTTTAAAAACTCTTGTAGGAGTTTTTAAAAGTCCTTCTCTTGAGGGATCTTCTCCTATAAGTTTTAACATATTTTTTACTGAATTTTCAAATTTTTCTTGCATTTTTACTCCATAAAAATGAAAATTTTAACATATTTTTATTTTTATATAAAGTGATAAGGAAAAATTTGGTATATTACTATGAAAATTTTATTAAAGAGGGAAGAATATTATGGAAGTTACAGCAAAATTACTTGATTTTGCAAATGCAAATGCTACTATTAAAATTACTCAAGAAGTTATTAAAAGTGAAATTGAGAAATTAGCTAAAAAAGCATCTAAGACGATTAAAATGGATGGTTTTAGAGCCGGGAAGGTTCCAGTAGCTACGGTGATTAAAAGATACAAAAAAGAACTTACAAAAGATGCAGAGCAAGATCTTTTAAAAAATGCTGTAGATAGTATTTTAAAAGATATAAAAAAAGATGCTAAAGATTTAGTTGGCGAGCCATATTTTGAAAATTTTGATAGAAAAGATAATGGAATTGAAGCTACAATGATATTATCTTTTAAACCAGAGGTAAAGATTGAAGGCTATGAAGAATTAATTCCAACTTATACCACCCCAAAAGTTACTCAAAAAGAGATTGATCTTAAGAAAGAGGAATTATTAAAAAGATATGCAACTCCTGAAACGATTAAAGAAGATAGGGCGATAAAAGAAGGTGATTTTGTTAAATTTGATTTTGAAGGTTTTATAGATAATAAAGCTTTTGATGGGGGTAAAGCACAAAATTATGTTTTAGAAATTGGTTCAAAACAATTTATACCAGGATTTGAAGATGGTATGATAGGGCTTAAAAAAGGTGATGAGAAGGATATTAATGTAGTTTTTCCAAAAGAATATGGTGCAACACATTTAGCAGGAAAAGATGCTGTATTTAAGGTGAAAATTCATGAAATTCAAGAGCTTAAAATACCTGAATTAAGTGATGAAATTTTAAAAAGTTTATTACCTGATGAAAAAGATGTTAGCATTGAAAAACTTGATGCTAAAATTAAAGAACAAATTAAAAATGAAAAACTTTTCAAGCTTATTAATGACGAGCTTAAAAATCAGTTTGCAGAAGCTTTAGTTAATAAATTTGATTTTATTCTACCAAAAAATATAGTCGAACAAGAAGTAGATATGCAATTTAGAAGTTCTTTAAGAAATTTAAGCAAAGATGAGTTAGAAGAATTTAAAGATGAAAAAAAATATAAAGAAAAAAGAGAGAGTTTTAAAGAAGATGCGCAAAAAAGTGTAAAATTAACTTTTATCATTGATGAGTTAGCTAAGCTTAGAAATATTCAAGTAAGTGATCAAGAATTAATTCAAGCTATATATTTTGAAGCATATAGACATGGTTTTAATCCTCAAGAACATTTAGATAATTATAAAAAACAAGGTGCATTACCAGCAATTAAAATGGCATTAATAGAAGAAAAACTTTTTGCCGATATTTTCAAAAATGATAAAAAGAAAACAGAGAAAGAAGACGAAAAATAATGGGTTCTTATATTCCTTATGTGGTTGAAAAGACAAGTAGAGGTGAGAGAAGTTATGATATTTATTCAAGACTTTTAAAAGATAGGATTGTTATGTTAAGTGGCGAGATACACGATGATCTTGCCGCTTCTATAGTAGCTCAATTATTATTTTTAGAAGCTGAAGATCCGCAAAAGGACATTTATCTTTATATTAATTCACCAGGTGGGGTTGTAACAAGTGGTTTTAGTATATATGATACTATGAATTACATTAAACCTGATATTTGCACTATTTGTATAGGACAAGCTGCGTCAATGGGTGCATTTTTATTAAGTTGTGGCACACAAGGAAAACGCTTTGCTTTACCAAATTCAAGAATAATGATACATCAACCACTCGGCGGTGCTAGAGGTCAAGCAACTGATATAGAAATTCAAGCAAAAGAAATTTTGAGATTAAAATCAATTTTAAATGATATTTTAGCTAAAAATACGAAGCAAAAATTGTCTAAAATAGAAAAAGACACAGATAGGGATTTTTTTATGAGTGCGATTGAAGCTAGAGAATATGGATTGATAGATAAGGTGTTAGAAAAGAGTTTTAAATAGGAAGAGTGATGTTTAACAATGACTTATTTTCCAATGTAAATTTACTCAATAATTTATCTTTTGTAAAAGAAATTATAAAAATTCAAAAAATTAGTGATATAGAGCTTGTAAAAAATAACAAGCTTTCAATTTTTACTAATTATGGTGCATTCTTAAGCTTATTAATTTTTAATCTTATTTTGGTATTAAAAATTAATTTTTTAATATTTTTAAATATTTTAAAGCAATATAAAACAGGACAAAATTATAAGCAAGTAGAAAAACAAAGTAGTTTTGATTTGAAGAATAGTTGTAAGATTTTTGTTAAAAATATTCCATATATTGTAATTTATTATAAAGATATATTTATGATTGTATCACATATGATTTCAAATAAAATGCAAGAAGCTATCAATAAATTCTTAGAAGTATTAGGAAATTTAATTTTTTTCTTGCAGATAAAGAAATTTAAGTTAATGTATAGTTTGCAGTATAATCAAAATGAAGTGTTGGTATTAGAAGGTATAAGAAAAGATTTGCAATAGAAAGATAACTATGATAAGAAAAATAATTACCTATCCAAATCCTAGATTATTCTTGCAGTCGCAAGAAGTGAAAGAATTTGATAAACAATTGCATATTTTGTTAGATGATATGTATGAAACTATGATAGAAAATAAAGGTGTGGGATTAGCTGCCATTCAAGTTGATGTTCCCTTGAGAGTTTTGATTATAGATATTGGAAATGAAGAAGGTGAGCAAAAAGATAAACAAACACTTATAGAAATTATAAATCCCATTATAACTGCTTTAAATGATGAAGTGATTTCGTGTAATGAAGGCTGTTTGAGTATTCCTGGTTTTTATGAGGATATAATGCGTTATAAAAACATAAGGCTTGATTATCAAAATCGTTTTGGTGAAAAACAAAATTTAATAGCTAGTGATTTTTTATCTGTTGCTATCCAGCACGAAGTTGATCATCTTGATGGGCATTTATTTATAGAAAAACTTTCTTTTTTAAAGCGTAAGAAATTTGACAAAGAATTTAAGAAAAATTTTAAAAAAACGAGATGAAAAAGCTAAAATGTGCAAGTTTTTCTGAACAACTTGATATTATAGAGGTAGAATCAACATTCACTCGAGGTCTCCCAGGGTTTAATATAGTCGGGTTGCCAAATTCAGCTATTAAAGAAAGCACAGAGAGGGTTAAGGCTACTTTATTAAGTCAAAATTTTTCTTTTCCAGCCCAAAAAATTACCATTAATCTTAGTCCTTCAGATATACCAAAAAATGGATCGCATTTTGATTTAGCTATAGCTATTTTAATTTTATTTCAAAAAGAAAATTTAGATGATTTTTTTGTTTTTGGAGAGCTTGGTTTAGATGGAAATATTAAAAGCACGGCTAAAATGTTTTCATTATTGCTTTTTTTAAGTTCTAAATTAGAATGTGCAAAAGTTGTGGTTCCAACATCTATAGCTTTGAAAGCTTCTATGATACCAAATTTACAAATTTATGCTTTAGAAAATTTAACTCAAGCTATAGAATTTTTTAAAAATAAAAATTATGAAAATTATCGTATTGAAAATGCTCATCCTTTGTTTTCAAAAGCTGTAGAAATTCAAGGACAAAAATATATTAAAAATGAAATTTTTACGTATGATTTTAAAGATGTTAAAGGGCAAGAAAATGCTAAATTTGCTTGTATAGTAGCTGCTCTTGGTATGCATAATATTTTATTTGAAGGTAGTCCAGGATGTGGTAAGAGTATGTGTGCTAAAAGAATTTCATATATTATGCCACCTCAAAATTTAAAAGAAATTCTTTCTCAAAATGCGTATAAATCTTTAAATTCCTTAGATGATGATTTAAATTCTAGTAGAATTTTTAGAAATCCACATCATACAAGTACTAGGGCAAGTATTTTTGGAGGAGGAACTAAAAGTGCTAAAATAGGAGAATTAGCATTGGCAAATGGTGGAGTATTATTTTTTGATGAATTTCCACATTTTTCTAAACAAATCATAGAAAGCTTAAGAGAGCCATTAGAAGATTATAAAATTTTGATTTCTAGAGTAAATAACAAAGTAGTCTATGAAACTAAATTTTTATTTGTATGTGCTCAAAATCCTTGCCCATGTGGCAATTTGTTTTCAAAAGATCAAATTTGTCAGTGTCAAGAAAATGAAATAAAAAGATATAAAAATAAAATTTCTTCACCTATTTTAGATAGGATTGATCTTTATGTTGCTATGGACGAAATTTCATATGAAGATCGGCCAAGCTTTGATTCTAAAAAAATGAGTGAAATGGTTTTTAATGGGTTTGTTTTTCAAAAACAAAGAAATCAATATGAATTTAATGCTAAATTAAATGAAGAGCAAGTAAAAGAATATTGCATACTTGATTATGATGCTCAAAAAATTTTAGACAAAGCAGTTAGTTCATATGGTCTTTCTCAAAGAGGGATAAATAAAACTTTAAAGGTTGCACGGACTATTGCTGATTTAGAACAAAAAGAACAAATTTCAAAATCACATTTACTTAAAGCTTTAAGTTTTAGAATGAGAAATTTATAGGAGTATAGTATGGAAAATAAAAGTATCGCCGTATTTATTGATGCAGAAAATATTCCTTCAAAATATGCTAAGTCTATTTTTGATATAGCTTCTGAATATGGTGAGATTGTAATTAAAAGAATTTATGGAGATTGGACACAAAAAAATATACAAAATTGGAAAGAACAAATTGCGCAGTATTCTATCATTGCTATGCAACAATTTAATTTTATCGCCAATAAAAATTCTAGTGATATGTATTTAATTACTGAAATTATGAGTGTTTTTTATGAAAAAGATATAGATATTTTTGTAATTGCTTCAAGTGATAGTGATTATACAAGTTTAATTCAAAAACTCAAAGAAGCTAAAAAACAAGTTATAGGTATGGGGTTAAAACAAGCTGTAAAATCATATGTAAATTCTTTTAATGAATTTTTTTATCTTGACAAAGATGATTCTAAGGATAAAGCTATTGACAAAGAATATATTAAAGATTTAATCGACATTACAGAAGCTCTTATAGAAGAAAAAGGTCGTGCAGAATATGCTCAAATACGATCAAATATGAATAGAAAACATGCTAATTTTACTCCACAAAATTTTGATTTTAAGAATTTTAGAGCTTTAGTAAAAGAATTATTGCCTAAAATGAAGCAGTTTAGAGAAGCAAATGAAAAAAATATATATTTTCTTGAAAAAATAAAAGGTTAGTATGGACAATATTTTGATTGCTTTATTAAGCGTTTTAAGCTTGTCTTTAATATGGTTTATTTTTAAAATTCAAAAAGAAAAAAATAAATTTGAAATTTTAAATCAAAATTACACATTAATGCAAAATCAAAATATTATTTTAGAGCAAGAAAAGCAAGATCTTTTAGAGCAAAAGTTTAAGCTTAATGAAGAAAAAATGGTCATTTTATCTAAATATGAGGCATTAGAAGCAAGACTTAAAGAAAAAGAGCAAAGTCAAAAAGAATTCTTAAATTTGCATTTACAAGAACGCAATGTGATAAAAGAAGAATATGCTAGAAGCTTAAAGCAACTTGAAGAAAAATATAAACAAAATTTATTGGAATTAAAATATGAATTTGAGCAAAATTTGCAAAAGCAAAATACTAGTATTTTAAATCAAAATAAACTTATGTTTAATGAGGATGCAAAAAAAATATTAGAAGAAATTTTTTTACCTGTGAAAAAAAGTGTTAAAGAATATAGTGAAAAACTTTCACAAAATGAAACAAGTTTAAAAACAAATATAGACAATATGTTTAAATTTAGTCAAAATATGGGAGAAAATGCTGAAAAATTAGCAAAAATTTTAAAGGGTGATAAAAAAATTCGTGGGAATTTTGCAGAGTTGCAACTTAAATCTGTATTGGAAAATAGTGGTTTGATTGAAGGTACTCAATATAAATTACAAGAGAAATTTAAAGATGATGATAAAACTTATATACCAGATGCTGTAGTTTTTTTAGATAAACAAAAAAGTATTATTATCGATGCTAAATTTTCTTTGCCAAATAACTTTAGCTTTGAAGAGCTTGGAGAGCAAACTATAAAAGAGCTTGCGTATAATTTAAAATCAAGAATTGATGAGTTAGCTAAAAAACCTTATACGCAATTTGATAAACATACTTATGAATTTGTTTTACTCTTTATACCTTATCAAAATATTTTAGATTTAATTTTGAGTATAGATGTTGAAATTTATCAATATGCTTATAAAAAAAGGGTATATATTACCACACCTAATACACTTTTTATGGCACTTAATACGATTAATATTTCGTGGAAAAATATACAAAGTAATGAAAATATTTTAAAAGCATTTGAAGAACTTGGTAAATTCCACGATAAATTTGCTGGACTCTTAGATGATTTTGAAAAGATTAAAGATAATGTTAGAAAATTAAATACCAACTTAGATAATATGCAGACTAAATTAACTCATGGTAGTGGTAATATCGCTTCAAGGATTATAAAACTCAAAGATCTTGGTGCTAAAACTCAAAAATTAATTCAACAAGAAATAAACAATGATAGCAATATGTAAAGATAATACTAAATTTGAGCAAGAGCTTTGTGCTAAAGGTTTAAATGAACTCATTATGATGGAAAATGCAGGGATAAAACTTGCAAAGTTTATTTTAAAAAAAAGTAAAAAATTTAAAAATGCGAAAATATTATTTTTACTTGGTGGAGGAAATAATGCAGCAGATGGATTGGTTGCTATTAGGCATCTTAAAAAATCTAAAGCATATTGTTTTGATTATAAACAAAGTGAAATGTTTCAAAAGCAAATTCAAATTTTAAAAAATGTTGGTTATAAATTTTTAAAAAAAGAGCCAGATTTTAAACATTTTGATATCATTGTAGATTGTATATTTGGAAGTGGATTAAACAAAAATTTAGATGAAAATTTGCAAAAGATACTACGTAAAGTTAATAAAACTAAAGCTTTAAAAATAGCATGTGATATTCCAAGTGGAATTGGATTTGAAGTATGTTTTAAGGCGGATTTTACTTTATGTATGGGTGTGATTAAAGAGAATATGTTAGAAGATTTTGCTAAAGAATATGTAGGTAAAATCAAGCTTGCAAATTTAGGATTAAAATTTAAATCATTTACAACTCAAAGTTTTTTACTTCAAAAAAAAGACTTAAAACTTATAAGTAGAAATATAACTTCAAATAAAGGAAATTTTGGACACATTTATATATGTGCGAGTGAAAGTGCGGGTACTTTAGCAGGACTTGGTGCTTTAGAATTTGGAGCAGGGCTTGTATCTTTGGTGGCAAAGAGTAGTTATTCGCCATTACTTATGCTAAAATCAAATATCAACAAAGATGCTAGTGCTGCTGCTTTGGGTATGGGGCTTGAAAATTTAGAAATATTAAAAGATAAAATATTAAAACAATTTCCACTTGTTTTAGATGCAAATTGTTTTCAAAGTAAAAATTTACTTTTGCATTTAAATAGAAAAGATGTAGTAATTACCCCTCATCCTAAAGAATTTGCTTGTCTTTTAAAATTATGTTTTAATGAGGAAATTAGTGTAGAAAATATTCAAAAAAGACGTTTTTTTTATGCATTAAAATTTTCTTCTATGTATGATTGTGTATTAGTTTTAAAAGGAGCTAACACCATAATTACACAAAAAGAAAAAGTTTATGTAATTAATTGTGGCAATGAAGCATTAGCAAAGGGCGGAAGTGGAGATGTATTAAGTGGTATGATAGCAGCATTACTTGGTGCTAAATTTAGTGCTTTAAAAGCAGCAAAAAATGCTGTTTTAGCACACGCTTTAATCGCTAAAAAATACAATAAAAACAAAAATAGTTTTGATGCTTTAAAATTAATAAAAGGATTAAAATGCTTATAAAGCTTGCGATATTATTTAGTGGAAATGGAAGTAATTTAGAGAATATCTTAAAACAATTACATAAAAAAACTTTTGATAAAAATACTTTTGAGGTTGTGCTTTGTATAAGTAATAACCAAGACGCTTATGGCATACAAAGAGCTTTAAAATATGATATAAATACCATTGTTATTGAACATAAAAAATTCAAAACTAGAGAAGAATTTGATGCAAAATTGGTAGAGCTTATTAAACAAAGCCAAGTAGATTTAACTATATTAGCCGGTTTTATGAGGATTTTAAGCCCTATTTTTACGCAAAATATAAAAGCTATTAATATTCATCCTTCTTTATTGCCTTTGTTTAAAGGTGCAAATGCTATCAAAGAAAGTTATGAAAGTGATATGAAAGTAGCTGGTGTAAGCGTGCATTGGGTAAATGAAGAGCTTGATGGAGGTAAAATCATAGCTCAAAAGGCTTTTGAGAAAGAAAAATTAAATTTTGAAGAGTTTGAAGAAAAAATTCATATTTTAGAACATAAAATTTTACCTTCGACTATAGTGCAAATCTTTAAAAATAATTAATTTTTTATCACTATAATTACGACTTTTTTAAGGAAATTTAATGTTTGAATGGATTTTTAATATTGATGCTTGGATTGTTTTATTTACATTAACAGCCCTAGAGATCGTTTTAGGTATAGATAATATTATATTTTTAGCAATTTTAGTTAGTAAATTACCACCCAATCTTAGAAACAAAGGTAGAATTTTAGGTCTTGCCTTTGCAATGATTACTAGAATATTGCTACTACTTTCACTTTTTTGGGTGATGAAACTTGTTACACCTTTATTTAGTATAATGAATAATGAAATTTCAGGTAGAGATTTAGTGCTTTTATTGGGAGGGTTATTTTTAATTTTTAAATCCATTAAAGAGATAAAAGAACAAATCATACACAAAGAAGAATATTCTAATATAAAAATTAGCAATAAATTATGGATAGTAGTGGCTGAAATAGCTATTATGGATATTGTATTTTCACTAGATAGCGTTATAACAGCAATTGGGATAGCACAAGATATAGAGATTATGATTATGGCAGTAATTATAGCGGTGCTAGTAATGTTATTTGCATCTAAGCCAATTTCTGATTTTGTAGAAAAATATCCAAGTATTAAAATTTTAGCATTAGTATTTTTGGTTATGATAGGGTTTATCTTAGTATGTGAGAGTTTTGATTTGCATATTAATAAAGCTTATATTTATACAGCAATGGGTTTTTCTTTAATAGTAGAAATTTTAAATATTTTTGCAAGTAAGAAGTAAATATTTAATACTTTCTTATCTTGACTTTTAATGTTTTTTTATGTAGAATGCAGCTTTATTTTTTTATATATATCGGGGTGTAGCGCAGTCTGGTTAGCGCACTTGGTTTGGGACCAAGGGGCCGAAGGTTCGAATCCTTTCACCCCGACCATTTTTTTATCAAATGGTGAGTGTAGCTCAGTCGGTTAGAGCATCAGATTGTGGTCCTGAGGGTCGTGGGTTCGATTCCCATCACTCACCCCATCAGCGCTCGTAGCTCAACTGGATAGAGCGACAGACTTCGGATCTGTAGGTTATGGGTTCGATTCCTATCGGGCGCACCAAGCCCTTATTTTTTTATGCGCTCATAGCTCAGCTGGATAGAGCAACGGCCTTCTAAGCCGTAGGTCAGAGGTTCGAATCCTCTTGAGCGTACCACTTCGCGGATGTGGTGAAATTGGCAGACACGCCAGACTTAGGATCTGGTGCAGCAATGCGTGAAGGTTCAAGTCCTTTCATCCGCACCACTATATTTGAATTTTATATTTTTTATATAGAGTGCTAACATTGATATTTAATTCATACATCATATCTTGCTTTGTTTTTCAAACTTATATCCTTAATTACCAAAATAAATTGTATAAAGTTTTTATTTATTAAAAACAATCTAAATATTTTATAGAATATGATAATTTAAATATTAAATACATATTAAGTTGTAGTGTGAAACAACTCAAATTAAATTTCTAAAATTAAAAGGGCTAAAATGACAAGTTTGGATTATATTATTTAATAAAAAAGAAGTTTCTAGGAAAATATCTATGCTTGCCTAAATATAAATAGATTTTATGTTTATTATGTTTATATTAATTATCAATGTCTTATAATAAATAAAGTAATAAAAGTGTATGTTAAGAAAAATTGAAATATCAAGCTTATATTCTTTTAAAAAACATAAATTATTAACTTTAGGCTAAAATGAAAAAAATTCAAAGTATTTTAACTCAAATTTTTCAAATTTCAAAAGATAAAATTTTTAGTATAGAAAAAATTGGTGGTATGACAAATCAAAATTATCTTGTAAAGATTATCAATAATGGGGGGGGGTGTATAGATAGTTATTGTTTAAGACTTGCAAATACAAAAACAAACAAACTTATACATAGAGATTATGAAAAATTTAATGATTATTTAGTAAGCAAAGCTAAATTTAGTGTAGAAAGTATTTATTTTGATGAAAAAACCGGGATTAAAATAACTAGGTTTTTAAATGACTCTTATGCACTTGACCATAAAAGCGTAAGAAATGAAAATATATTAAGGCAGATTGCCTTGAAACTTAAAGAATTCCACGAGAGTAAATTAGAATTTAAAAATACTTTTAATATTTTTGATATTTATAAGGAATATTTTTCTTTATTAAAGCAAAAGAATATTTTTTACAAATATCATAAAAAAATGGGACACATTTTAGAAGCTTTTAATATAATCGCTACATATTTTCAAAAGCAAAATATCCATCTTTATCCTTGTCATAATGATCTTGTCCCTGAAAATATTTTAGTAAAAGATAAAATTTATTTTATTGATTGGGAGTATTCAGGAAAAGGTGATATTTTATGGGAGCTTGCAAATTTTATGACAGAAAGTAGATTAAGTGATGATTTAAAAGAGGTATTTTTAAAAAGCTATTTTGGTCGAAAAATCACTCAAAAAGAAAGACAGCATTTGAATTTTTATGCTTTTTGTTGCGATGTTTTATGGACTCTTTGGACAGCTTTAAAAGAAGAAAATGGTGAATTTTATGGAGATTATGGTTTTGTAAGAATCAATAGAGCTTATAAGCAATTAGAAAGTTTAAATTTAAATGAATAAACTAGGCTATATTGCGGGGATTTTATCTGGTCTTTTTTGGGCACTTGCTGGATTTTTTTATGTAAAAATTGTTGATAATTTTGTTAATTCCTCTTATCTTATTTTTGTTTTACTTTTTTGTATAGAGTTTATTCCTTGGCTGTTTTTAACTTTTTCTATTTTATTTTTAAAACAATATTTTGTCTTTAAAAAGGAACTTATATTGCCATTTCTTGCAGGATTTCTTGCAGGACCTGTAGCTATGTATTGTTATCTTAATGCTATTTTGTTTATAGGCTTGAGTCTTAGTGCTTCTATTACGAGTTTATATCCTATATTTGCTACTTTTTTAGCATTTATATTTTTAAAAGAAAAGTTAAATATATTGAGTTTTTTGGGTATGTGTTTAGCTTTTAGTGCTTTATTTTTACTTTTTTTTGATGGATTTAACTCCCATTTTTTAGGATTAACTTTAGCTTTTGTATGTGCTTTATCTTGGGGGATAGAATTGGTTTTAAGTTCAATTGTTTTAAAAACTTTACCAACTACGAGTGTTTATTATGCAAGACAAACTGGAGCCAGCTTTGGATATGCAATATTAATTTTAACTCAAAAATCAAATTTTATTTTTCAAGAATTTAACTCTTTGTATTTTTTTGTCTTTTTTTCTTTTCTTATTTTTTCTTGGGCGATATCTTATTTTTTGTATTATTTTGCTATTGCAAAAATCGGAATAATCAAAGCTATGATGTTAAATATTTCTTATATAATATGGCTTGTTTTGATACAAAAAGAGTTTGATTTTAAGCAGATTATTTTAGTTATTTTGATTTTTATTGGAGCAAATTTAGTTTTATTTTCAAAAAAGGATAAAAATTGAATGCTATTATTTTAGCTGCTGGACTTGGAAGTAGATTTCAAGAGCTTTCAAAAATAACTCATAAGGCTATGCTTAAAGTGCGTGGTGTTGCAAACATAGAGCGGACTATTATCTATCTTAAGAAGGCTAAAATTGATAAAATTTATATAGTTGTAGGGCATTTAAAGGAGCAGTTTAAATACTTAGAAGAAAAATATAATGTGGAATTAATTTTTAATGAAAAATATGAGGAATATAATAGTATTTATTCTTTTTTTAAAGTAAGTAATTTTTTTAGCGATAGCTTTGTGATTGATTGTGATGTGGTTTTAGATGAAAATATTTTTTTGCAAAAGCAATTATTTAGCACGTATTATTGCATTTTAAGAAGTGCCAAGGGTGAATGGTATGTAAAATTAAAAGAAAATTTTATAGTAGATATTGATACTTCTTTGTCAAATGGATTGGCTTTGCTTGGAGTTTCTTATTTTTGTGCAAGTGATTGTATAAAAATAAAAGAAAATTTGAAAAAGTTTTTAATACCTACTTATTTGTTAGATAAAAAAATGTATTGGGATAATGTAGTTTTAGATATAATTTCAGATTTAAAAATACAAGCAATAGAAGTGAAAAATTGTTATGAAATGGATAATTTAAAAGAATACGAGGAGATTTTAAATAAATGCAAGAGATAGCTTTAGATGAGCAAAAGAAAGCATTAGTTAATTTACTTGAGTATTTTGATAGTTTTTGTAAAAAACATAATATTATTTATTCTTTAGGTGGTGGAACACTAATAGGGGCAGTAAGACATAAAGGTTTCATTCCGTGGGATGATGACATTGATATTTATATGCATTATGATGAATACGATAAATTTGTAAAATATTGGAAAGATACAGATAATATTATTTTTTCTAATTTATATGATAAAGATTTTAAACATTTTTATGAATTTGCAAAACTCTATGATACCAATTATTTGATAGAAGATTTTCAACATCAAATTCACCCTATTTTCATTGATATTTTTATTTACGATTTTGTTCCAGATGATTTTAATTTAATTTATAAAACATCAAAAAAATTAAAATTTTTAAAAAAACTTACTAGATCTTTTGTGAAGAGATCTAATGAATTTGCTTTTATGAAAAACTTTTTTCTTTATTTTGCCAATATATTAGATAAACAAGTTATGAGATTTTTAAAAAAATGGCGTTTAAAATATACAAATGAAAACTGCAAAAATATAGCTTTATTTATAAGTGAATATACAAAATCGACTCATTTTATTATGCCTAAAGAATATTTTAATGATATAGTTAATCTTTCTTTTGAAGGTAGAAAATTTCCTTGTATGAATGGCTATGATGAACATTTGAAAAAATATTATGGTGATTATATGAAATTACCGCCTGAAAATAGTAGAATTTCACATCATACTTTTAAGTGTTATAAAAATGATAAATATTTAAAATTGGATCGTTCATCAAAATATTTTATCGCAAAATAAACTATTTTAAATTTATTACTACTACTTTTAATATTTCTTTGAGAAATATCCTACTACTCTTTAGCTTCTTTATTCTATTT